>JBDOMQ010000079.1:0-8815 GCA_039831725.1 Pirellulales bacterium | reverse complement strand
ACGGAAAAAGAAACATTTACCCGTGAGATGCGGCTCTTGAATGATGATCTCAATCGTCTCCTTAAACAGATTGATGAAAATGAAATAGAGATACACCGACTCGGTGATGCTCTTGTGCCAGAGAACCTTCGTGAAACTGCTGATGCGGTCGTTGAACTTGTATCAGAGATTGCCGCAGCTGTTGACGAAATGTCACTCATACAAGCACGCGCACGTGTTGAGGCAATTACAATTGAGCCTGAACGAATTGATCCTGATATTGCGTTCGAGGTCGCTCGAGCAAATCGGCTCGACTGGATGAACAATCGAGCTGCTTTGGTCGATCAGTGGCGGCTCATTCAATTCAATGCCATGGCACTCTTGGCTGGACTTGACCTTGAAATTGATGGTGATCTCTCGACGACCGGTACGAATCCGGCTCGCTTCCGTGCGCCGACGGGTAATATGGGAGGTCGTCTTCGCTTTGATGCACCACTTACTCGATTGCGAGAACGGAATAACTTCCGACAGGCAATTCTTGATTATCAGCAGGTTAGACGCCAGCAGATCCGCTACGAAGATGGAATCAAGCTCTCTATTCGACAACTTTTAAGACAGCTTGAACTCGATGAACGAAATCTTGAGACACAACGACGGGCGGTGATTATTGCCATTCGTCGAGTCGATCAGACACGATTGAGTTTAAGTCAACCACCACCACCACCGCCACCACCAAGTCCTGACGGTTCTATTCCAGTTGTTGATCCAGCTGCAGGCCAGTTGGCTCCAACTGCGACACTCAATCTGATTTATGCATTTAATGACCTTCGGAGTTCTCAGGATGCATTAACCAGCATATGGATCAACTACTACGCGACGCGGGCATCCCTCGCATATCAAATGGGAATCATGGATCTTGATGAACATGGGGTTTGGATTGACAAACCCTTTGAAGGGTTTTCTCGTTCTTCTAGTGAAGAGATGCCACTTCCACCACCAGTTCCACAGGAATGGCTTGATTACCTCGAAGAAATTGATCCGCCACCACCGATGCGCGATGATGCAGGAATTGAACCATTGGATACACCAGGAATTCTGCCGAGTATTATGGCTCGAGCCATGCCATCCGACACGGAAGATGCAGAATCAGAGCACACGGATGAAACAAAGACAAAGGAAGTGCTTCCTGCGTCTGCGGAAGTCAAGGAGGACGAGTCTTGGGTAGATTTGATACCGTCCTTTTTGAGGTGATGCCTCTCCATGCCTTGTGCAATAGCAGTTCTGGAAAACCATCATATGATGAAAATTATGTGTGAGAAACCAGTAGCAAGTGACATAGTTACGTAGTGGTACGACCTAATTCCCTGAAATGAAGTGATGAATTTGTGGATAGTTCAGCATCGACAACACCAGCACCAGAGCAGCCAACAGCCTCAACCAATGCGGCTGCTATTGCGGACTTACTTGGGAATCCGACAGCTCAGCAAAAGCCTGTTGGTCAGAGTCCTCGTCGTGGATGGATCTGGTTGCTCGTGCTTCTCCCGTTGCTTATTGCGGGAGTATTTCTTTCTCCACGTCTTCTCGAGTTCTTGCCAGATACAAGTCAGGCGGCTGATCTTACAGGTATGCCGTTGTTTACCGTTCAGCGACGAGATCTTCAGATTACGGTTACCGAAGAAGGTAGTTTGGTCAGTGACGAGAACGTCGACATCACCTGTGATGTTGCTGGTGGGGCCACTATTATCTGGCTTGTAGATGATGGTGATCGAGTGACTGAGGGCATGGATATCGTCAAGCTCGATGCATCAGTCTTATCTGAAAATGCAACAGCTCAGAAAATTGCTTATGAAAAAGCAAGGGCGCTGATGATTCAGGCAGATAAAGATCATGCGGCTGCGAAAATCGCCGTTGAAGAATATAGGGAGGGTCTCTTCAAAAAAGATCTTCGAACGGCGGAGTCCAATGTCACAGCAGCAACAGAACGGCTGCAGGCTACGCAAAACACCTTGGCGTATGGTGAGCGAATGTTTCGTAAGGGCTACATTACGCCACAGCAGCTTGAGGCGCAGAAGTCGGCAGTTGCCCGCGCGAAACTCGATCTCGGGACAGCAGACATAGCACTTGATGTTCTCACCAAGTTCACAAAGCCGAAGATGATTACAGAACTTGAAAGTGTTCGTGACTCAGCAGCTGCCCGTCTTGAAAGTGAAAAAGCGGCACTTGAACTTGAGCAAATTAAACTGGAAAGACTCGAAGGTGAACTGCTGAAGTGCACAATTAAGGCTCCACAAGATGGTCTTGTTATTTATGCTAATTCGCGATCGAGGGACCGTGAGACAGAAATCAAAGAAGGCACGTCAGTCAAAGAGCGGCAGGTCATTCTGCAACTGCCTGATCTCACAAAGATGCGAGCTGACGTCGAGGTTCATGAGTCAAAGGTCGATGAGATCTCACCAGGAATGCCTGCGATTGTTCGAGTGCAAGACCTTAAATTTTCTGGTGTGGTTACGTCGGTAGCGAATCGACCAGAGTCAAACTGGTTCTCGACGGCAAAAAAATATGTTGTCGGTGTACGCATCGACGGAAAGTCCGAAGCCCTGCGGCCGGGGTTTACTGTCGAGGCTACTATTATTGTTGCCGATCTGCAGGATGTCATTGCAGTACCGGTTGCGGCCGTTATTGAAGATGGGAAAGAGTTTATTTGTGCAGTAAAAAAGGGTGATGGATTTGAACGGCGAGTTGTTACGCTCGGAAAAAGTGATGATCGGTTCGTAGAGATTGTAGAAGGTCTTACGGAAGGAGAGCCGGTATTCTTGAATCCGGAAACAGTGCTTGGCGCATCTCTTTCACGTGAACAAGAACAGGCCTTGGAGTGGTCCGGTCGCCCTGACACGAATGAATAGCTCACAAGTGCACGCGTCCTATACACGTGCTTGCCTTTTTATAGCACAGGCTGTGGAGAGTGAAATCGACGCATGAACGTCATTCAGCAGCTTAAACTTGGCTTCCGCAGCCTCATGCTCCACAAGCTTCGGTCAGCATTGGCCGTCCTTGGCATTCTCATTGGTGTGACCGCTGTGATATGGCTTGTCGCTATGGGAGAGGGCGTGAGCTACCAGGCGCAACAACAGATCAAAGAGCTTGGTGCAACGAGTATCATCGTGAGGACAATCAAGCCATCAGAAGAAGCCAATAGCGACAGTGGAAGCCGCTCTGGAATTGCATACGGTCTGTTACGGTCAGATTACGACCGAATCATGACAAATGTTCCGACTATCTCATCGGCAGTGCCCATGCGAGAAATCAGCCGAGATGTTCGTCGTGATGAATTCGCTGTTTCGGCACAGGTGATCGGGTGTACCCCGGAATATTTTTCGATCAATCGGCTGCCTGTGGTTCGTGGTCGTCCGCTTGCCGCGTCAGACCTTCGAGGTCTGGAAAATGTAGTAGTATTGGCACATGACATCGCCCAACGGCTGTTTCCAATTCAAGATCCACTTGGCCGTGCAATTCAGATTGGTACCGAGTTCTATGTTGTTGTTGGTGTTGCTCAGGATCGAACAGCAGCAGCAGCTATCGGAGGAAGTTTTTCAGCTCGGCAGTACAACCGCGATGTGTACATCCCACTGAGTACGTTTCGAAAACGCATAGGCGATCGCGTCATCACGGTTCGTGGAGGTACTTTTCAAAATGAGACTATTGAGCTGAATCAGATTACTGCTGTTGTGGATGATGTGGCATCAGTTGATGCCTCTGCTGATATTATCCGGGCATTGCTCAGTCGATATCACAAAATACGTGACTATGCTGTTGTTGTCCCCAAAGAGTTGCTTGAGCAAGCCGAAACATTGCGAATGATGTTTAACGTGCTCTTGCTTTTAATTGCTGGAATATCACTTGTTGTTGGGGGTATTGGCATCATGAATATCATGCTTGCCACAGTTACTGAGCGAACCAGGGAAATCGGTATCAGGCGTGCGCTCGGCGCAACAAAGGGTGAAATCATCCAGCAGTTTCTTTGGGAAACTGTTGTGCTTTCGGGTACCGGTGGGCTCTTGGGTGTTGCCGTTGGATTTCTTTGCGGTCCAACAGTGAAAGGCATTCGGCTTGTTATTGAAAAATTTATGCCCGATGTCTGGTCGACACTCCCTTCAACAATTCATCAACTTGAGCCACGACTCGCACCATGGTCGATTGTTGCAGCCTTTGGGATTTCAGTCGGAGTAGGAATTGTATTCGGAATCTATCCAGCGCAGCGTGCAGCCAATATGGATCCAATTGAGGCCCTTCGTCATGAGTAAAGCTCCTCTGGAATTGTCACAAGAACCAGTACAAGTTGCTGCGGTTCGAGATGTGACCAAGGTCTATCGACTAGGAGGGCAGGATGTCAAAGCACTGGCAGGCGTTTCCCTTGAATTCAAGCAGGGTGATTTTGTTGCCATCATGGGGAGTTCAGGGTCAGGAAAAAGTACGCTCTTAAACCTGCTCGGCTGCCTTGATAGGCCAACGACGGGTCACTATTTGCTTGGTGGTCATGACGTTGCGACATTGAGTGACGAAGACCTGTCACGAGTTCGTGGCCGCTATCTGGGATTTGTTTTTCAGTCATACAATCTGATTCAGCAACTCAGTGTGGTTGAAAACATTATGGTTCCGTTGTCGTACCAGTTGCCTGTTCGTCCTGATGGCCGTGAACTCAGTACAAAGTTGGCAACACTTGTGGGGCTTGCCGGCCGTCTTGATCACAGGCCTAACCAGCTTTCTGGCGGTCAGCAGCAGCGAGTGGCGATTGCTCGTGCTCTCGTGAATAATCCTCATGTTATTCTTGCTGATGAGCCAACGGGGAACCTTGATACAGCGACATCAAATGAAATCATGGATCTTCTTGATGTGTTGAATAATACTGGCCGAACTATTGTCATGGTGACCCACGAACCTGACATTGCAGAGCGAGCCAAGACGGTGATTACTCTTCGGGACGGTCTGATTCAGTCCGTTCAACAGAACCGAATGTAGGACAACAAACGCTGGTTTTGTCTCGGCCAGATTCTCTAGCGGTGCTGTCTGAAGAACCAGTCGAGTAATTTTTCATCATGATATGCCGCGGTCCAAGAATCGTGGCCAACACCTGGGAGTTCTGTGTATTTCGGACTTCCACCGGCTGCCTTGACCGCAGCAACCATAGAGCGTGAGCAGTCGACTGGGATCACCGTGTCAGCATCCCCATGGACTACCCAAAGGGGGACATCCTTTGCGAGTTCTGCGTACTTCTCTTCACTTTTCCCACAGACTGGAACGGCTGCAGCAATTCTCTCAGGTAATCGCATGGCAACTTCCCACGCCGCAGCACCTCCCATTGAAAGACCGGTGACCAGAATTTGATCTGTATCAATGGCTTCTGTTTCAATCACATGATCCAATGCTTTCATCGCTGCCTGCATATCGGTTGTCATATCCACTGCTGACCACCGATATCCTTCTCGGCACTGTGGAGCCAGAATAAAGCAAGGATATTTTTTACGGAGGGAGTCGCTTGTCATCCACGTTGGGAAGTACTTGAGTTGCCTAGCATTGTCAGACCCCCTTTCTCCAGCACCGTGAAAAAATATGACGAGAGGAAATTTCTTGTTGGAGTCAGAAGTTTCAGGTCTCAAGAGGCGATAGCGAAACGAAATATCTTCACCATCTTCCTGGACAGAGACCGAGTGTTCTTCGAAGAGGTTTTCAGGATGGATTGGTGATGTGGGTTCTGCTGTACACGTATTCAAGGTTGCACTTGTTACAAGGAAGAGGATACAGGGGAGGAATTTCTTTATTTGATTCATAGACACAGTTGCCTGTTTTGGCTTCTCCAGCTTAGTTATCATTTTATATTGTGGCATCTCGATCACTCTGGCGTAAGATGGGGTCATACGGGAGGTATTTCCATGCAAACAACGTTCAAATTACTTGCGGCTGCAGCAATTTTCCTTGTCCCCCAATGTGTTTTGGCGGGCGTTCCGAGTTCCCCGAATGTGCTTATCATCATGGCTGATGACTGTACATACAACGATCTGTCGCTTTATGGCGGGGTGAATGCAAAGACGCCACATATTGAACGATTGGCCTCAGGCGGGCTTGTGTTTAATCAGGCATATCTTTGTGAAGCAATGTGTCAGCCGTGCCGATCTGAATTATTTACAGGGAAATACCCAGTCGCCAATGGAAGTGCTTATAACCACTCTTCGAGTCGTCATGGTACTCACAGTTTGCCGCACTATTTGCAGCCATATGGGTATCGCGTCGGTATAAGCGGAAAGATTCATGTTCGGCCGACATCCGTTTTTCCATTTGAGATGGTTGATGGTTTTGAAAAAAGCTGTACGAAAAATCCAACAAAAGCGCACAACCTCAGTGGAATCAAAGAGTTCATCGGTCGGGAATCAGAAGATCCCTTTTGTCTTGTAGTCGCACTTGTTGATCCTCACGTGCCATGGGTCATGGGAGATGCCTCCGCGTATCCACCGAAGAAAATTACACTTCCTGAAAATATCGCTGATACACCTGAGACTCGTACCTGTTTCTCAAAGTATTTGGCTGAGATAACGTATATGGATGGTCAGGTTGGTGAAATTTTGGATGTACTCGATGATTCTGGCAAGCGTGAAGAAACATTAGTTCTTTTCACCTCAGAGCAGGGCTCACAATTTCCGGGAAATAAATGGACCAACTGGAACACAGGTGTTCATACGGCTTTGGTGGCATCATGGCCCGAAACAGTCAAGCCGGGGAGGACTGATGCATTGGTGCAATATGCTGATATTGTTCCAACGATACTTGCCTTGAATGGTGAAAGTGAGTCAACCATCCAGCAAAAGTGCGATGGTGTCAGCTTTCTACCGAGTCTTTTGGAAGGCGCTGTCTCTCAGAGAGAATATGTATATGGGTTACACAATAATTACCCAGAAGGACCTCCTTACCCAATACGATCCATCAGTGACGGTACCTATCATTTAGTTCTGAACTTGGCACCGCAGAATAGCTATGTCGAAAAGCATCTCATGGGCATGGCACAGCGAGAACAAATTGAAAGAAAATATTGGTCAACATGGATGAGAGATTGTTGGCAAGATGAGCGGACCTATCGTCTGATCAATCGCTTTACGACGCGTCCAGCTGTGGCGCTCTATAACTCAGTAGCAGATCCCTACGAATTGAAAAATCTTGCTGGGCAGCCAGAGCATGAAGGGACGATGAACAATCTCCAATCAGCCCTGCAAGTGTGGATGCAATCCCAGGGAGATCCGGGTGCAGCGATGGATACTCGCGAAGTCTATGAGGCCGCAAAGAAGGGCGAACACCGTTTTCCAGGCTGAAGATTTTGGCAGAATTAATGATATCAATTAGAAAATTCAGCCGTGACTATTTCATCAGATAAAGACCACCAGCCGATGCTTTTTAGGCAGAGTTCAGTGCCTGTTTGATGACGGAAAGTGTTTTTGTGTGCGCTTCCTTGAGAAACTCTTGTGGTTCTCGTTTGCGATACATCGGATTATATAACTCGAGAGAGACACAGCCTGTGTAACCAATCTCATAGAGAATTTTCAGTTGTTCAGCCAGTGGAAGAACGCCATCGCCAGGAAGTACTCGCTGTGGGTCACACCACGTGTCCTGGCGTTCAAGTCCAGCTGGAGAATCTGCAAATTGGAAAATTGCAATAGAATCCGGATTGAGCATTCGTAAAGCATTCGGTTCTGTGCCACCATGAAAATTATGGTAGGTGTCAGGAATCACTTTGGCGTCAGGCCAACCTGACATCATGCCAACATCAACAGCATCTGAAAGTGTCTTCAGTTGAGGAACAGCGTTCAAAAATATAATTCCTGTTTTGAGTCCATAATCATTCAGTGCAATTTCACTGATGCGGTGGTAACACCAGGCGCCAACATCCTTGGTAAAAGTTTCTCGTTTTTGTAAATCGGGAATGATCTGAACATGCTCTGAGCCAATGTCACGAATCATACGGAGTCTGGTGTGCTGTTCTTCCAAACGAGATTCAAAATCTTCCTTTGTGTTTCCGAGGCTTCCCCATAGACCAATGACACTCGGAACAAATAAGCCTCGGTCACGGATGCTCTTGCCAAGATCTTGAAGCGATCCACCTGCTTGTTCGAATGCCATTAGTTCGCGATCCCACGGTTCAATTGCATCAAAAGAAGAACCTGCAACAGCGTCAACTTTTTTTTCGAGTGGTAAATCTTTTGCAAGTGTTGCGGTATCAAGGCACATGGGCCATGGACTGTCGCCGTTCTGCCACACATGCGGTTTGTTTTCTGCTTGCACACGATGCAGAGTTGTTCCAGCAGTAGCGAGAGCGGCACCGGCCTGTATAAATAAACGTCGAGTTGCTTTCATGATGCACTCCTCAAGTTCCAGCTGTATTTTTTTCAGAACGACCTTTTGTCTTGTGGGCTCTTATTTCATGCTCCAAAGCATATTCCGTCAACTCTCACTTGTTTCCAAAAGAACCTTTTTGATCGCATGAACCACATATCTCAATTTTGTGCCCTTCGGATAGGATAGTGCCTGTTGCATAGCTG
Organism: Pirellulales bacterium; assembly: GCA_039831725.1. GTDB lineage: Bacteria > Planctomycetota > Planctomycetia > Pirellulales > UBA1268 > UBA1268. The sequence continues at coordinate 257 of JBDOMQ010000079.1, read as the reverse complement.
GCATTTATTTGCAGAGGTTTGTATGGAGATGTCTCGGAGTGTGCTTGTGTGTGGGGCCGGGCCGACTGGTCTGGTGTCTGCTCTGGAACTCGCACGTCGTGGTATTCATGTTCGTATTGTTGATACGGCACCCGAGCCCTCACAGTTATCGAAGGCAGCTGTGCTCTGGCGGCGATCACTTGAAGTTCTCCATCCATCTGTTCCTGTCGAACGGTTTACTGCCCACGGAAGACCGGTTCTTGGCATCCAGTTTGAGG
>JBDOMQ010000127.1:0-8819 GCA_039831725.1 Pirellulales bacterium | reverse complement strand
AATACGAACATTGTTTCTGGCAAGTGCGTAAAAAATACGATCTCGTGCCATTCCATCAACTCGGTCTCGTTGGCCAAACTCCGTTGTAAAAAATCGTACCCAATACTCAATGCCGCGATCGGTGTAATCGCTTGTGACGACAGAGGGCGCCGGAGAATCAAGGACGCCGAAACTGCCCCGAACAGCATCCAGCATGATGGACTGCACTTTCTGCGGCGGAACCTCATACGGTGCCATAATGAAAAGACTGCGTCGTGACCATGGATCTGGTTTTGTAAAATTCCGTATAGACGCTTGCGCCAACTGGCTATTCGGAATATTCACATAAGCGAGATCGAGGGTAATAACCTTTGTAGCCCTCCAGTTAATTTCAACAACTCTGCCAACATGCTCTGCATGCGTGTCGTATTGAATCCAGTCATTAAGCTCAAACGGGTTCTCTGCATGGATAGCCAGTCCGGCCGCAACATTACCGAGAGTATCTCGAAGCGCAAATCCAAGAACCGCTGTCAAGACAGCGGAGCCAGCAAAGAGCTCACCTGCAGCGACACCCGCTTCCCACAATGCTGTAACGAGTGCCACCCCAACCAGTGCAATCCCGATAACATCAAGAAAAATTTTGGGTACTGGATACCGAATTCGTTCCCATCCTGAAACAAAAACTACAAGATTGAGAGATTGCAACAGAGACGCTAGGGCAAAAAAACGGATTGCCTGTTGGGCGAACCCAACAGCCGATTGTGCCGAAGGAAATAAGAGGGGCACCAGGACCGGAACTGGAGACACCAGAAGCAATAGAAGTGGGCCTCTCGCCACCCATCGTCGTCCCTTTGGTGCGGTCAATAAAAACAGTACCAGGGCTAGCACTGCACAGAGTAATTGCCTCGTTGTTTCGTTATCGTTCCACGCCAACATCAAACGCACCTATTCATGTCATGTACCTATCAGAAGAATTGTATTCGTCGGATTACCTCACCGTGCCTCCTCGAAAGAGTAGCAAAGATTGGGCGTTTGAATGCGAAAAGCATGCTGTTTCTAGGTATCGGCATGGACGCGCCTAAGGGAATTAGAGTATCATTTGCTGCTCGATTGTATTGCTGCTTTCAGCAGCGATACAGAGGCTAGTTCGTTCCTTCTTCAGGCTGTTTTTCGTTCAACGTAGACAAAGGATTCCATGGTTAAACTGACGGTTCGTGATCGCGAAAGTATTCAGGAAGCTGTTCGCCGCTTCCGCAAACTTGTTGAAAGAAGTGGCATCAAGAAAGAGATGCGGCGACGAGAATTTTTTGAAAAGCCAAGCGAAACAAAGCGACGTGCTCGCCTGAGGGCAGAGCGTCGAATGAAGAGAAATCGATTGCTGGGCGTCTGATCCCGGCGCGGTCTGTAAGACTACAGACCAATATGCCGTTTGAAATCTGCTAGCCTTTGCTCCTGTCGCTTCTTGTACGTGCACAAGACAAAGCGTCCCAATCGAGTCCAATATCAAGCCAGACAGAGGTGTGCGTCGGTGCTCCGGTACTGATGCGGTCAACTCCGCTTCTGGCAATTTGAGATATGTTTCCAAGTGTTATTCCTCCGGAGGCTTCGAGGATAACATGAGGAGCATCGCTTCCTCGCAGTGCAACTGCTTGACGAAGTTCATCGACACTCATGTTGTCGAGCAAAACAATGTCAGGACCTGACGGCAGGACATCTACGAACTGATCGAGTGAATCAACTTCTATCTCAACCACCATTTGATTCGCTCGACCTGATGGAAAGGTCTTGAAAATGAATTCACGGGATCGGCGCACTGCATCTGCAGGAGATAGCCCCTTTTCTTGAATTGCTGCAAGATGATTATCTTTGATAAGAATCGCGTCGTAGAGACCGATTCGATGATTAAACCCACCGCCACAACGGACTGCATACTTATCCAACAGTCTCCATCCTGGAACCGTCTTCCTCGTATCGTATATCCGGCACGACGTTTCCTGAATTGCCTCAATCAACTGACGTGTTGCAGTTGCAACACCTGACAATCTTCCAAGTACATTGAGAAGCACTCGCTCAATTTGCAGTATTGAACGAACCGAACCACTTAGGTAGCCAATCACGGTGCCCGCCTCAACACAATCTCCGTCATTGATCACCGACGACCACACAAGATTCTCTTGAAATTCGTCCACCACGACCTCGACAACCCGGAGCCCAGCAATCACTCCATCTGTTCGTGCTAGAACAGCCAACTTGCTTTCGGTGCTTTTATCTACCAGTGCTGCACTTGTCCAATCAAACTCAAGCCCACAATCTTCCCGAAACCAGACCTGAGCAGACTGCCTTACTTCTGCGACTAGACGTTCATCCCACACAATCTGAACGTGATCACGAGTTCCCGATGACGGATTGACATTGTCTAACACCATGTAACTGATTCCTAGAGAATTTGGCAGGGAGAACGTATCATAGAGAAAAGGTGTTGCACTCGAGAATGAGCCTATTGTGGCACGCTGGAATAGAATCAAAACCCCGGTCGGAACTTCCCATGAAACCCTCTTCTGGCACGACGCCGTCCTCTTTAGCCCAAGCCAGGCAGACCTATGAAACCCTACCTTCTATTCAGCAACAGCATGCACTGATGACCCTGACGGTAATTGGATTGGCTACTCTGGCCATATGGCTAACGTTTTCAAGACGGCGACTTGTCGATTTTTTCCATCCACCTGAACGAACAATCCGCTTCAACCTTGATATCAACACTGCACCTCAGACAGAGTTGTCGTTGTTGCCTGGTATTGGCCCAACAATGGCATCGCGTATCATTGAAATACGCCAGCAGCGTGGACCTTTCAAAAGTGTTGATGATCTTATCCACGTGCCTGGAATCGGCAAAATTACGCTCCAGGAAATGCGGCCGTTCATTCGCACAATCACGGATCACCATACAGAAAAGTAATATATGCTTCGCCGTAAATCTGGTACGCCTGACGAGAACGTTTTTGAGCTTGTTACTCCGTTTGCACCGGCAGGTGACCAACCAGAAGCCATTCGTTCACTCGTCGATGGCATCACAAACGGGGCCGCATCCCAAGTGCTCATGGGAGCAACAGGCTCTGGCAAAACCTTTACAATGGCAAACGTCATCGCTCAGACTGGCAGGCCTACTCTTGTACTCTCCCACAACAAGACTCTCGCAGCACAACTCTACGGTGAATTCCGTGACTTCTTTCCACATAATGCTGTGCATTACTTCGTAAGTTACTACGACTATTATCAGCCTGAGGCGTACATTCCACAGCGCGACATCTACATCGAAAAAGATGCTGCCATTAACAAGGAAATTGACCGCCTTCGGCTTGCTGCGACAAGCGCGCTTGTCAGTCGCCGGGACGTAATTGTTGTCGCGAGTGTTTCCTGTATTTACGGCCTTGGCTCACCCGAAGACTATCGTGCGATGGTTATTCGTATTGCCACAGGTGTTCCTCTGTCTCGCGATGAACTTCTACGGCAACTGGTTACTGTTCAATATGAACGAAGTGACATTGCACTTGAACGAGGTCGCTTCCGCGTACGAGGCGATACAGTTGACATTTGGCCTCCCTACGACGAACTGGCAACGCGAATTGAGTTTTGGGGCGATACAGTTGAATCAATAGCCATAACACATCCGGTCAGCGGGGAAGTGGCAGCAAGAAAAGACGAGACGTACCTCTACCCATCAAAACATTTTGTAATGCCCGAGGATCGCATCAAGGCTGCAGTTGGTGAAATTCGTAAAGAACTTGAGGAGCGGCTTGAGGAACTGAAAAGCCAGGGGAAATTACTTGAGGCACAGCGACTTTCTGCTCGAACAAAGTTTGATCTTGAAATGTTAATGGAAGCTGGTTTCTGTCCAGGCATTGAGAACTATTCGAGGCCGCTCTCTGGACGACCACCGGGAAGCACTCCAGACACATTGTTTAATTATTTCCCCGATGAATTTCTGTTTTTCGTTGATGAGTCGCATGTCACAGTCCCTCAAGTACGCGGCATGTATGCAGGTGATCGCAGTCGAAAACTGACACTAGTCGATCATGGGTTCAGACTTCCATGTGCACTAGACAATCGTCCGCTTATGTTTGATGAATTTGAGAAAAAACTCCACCAAACCATCTACGTTTCAGCAACACCCGGTGAATGGGAACTCGAACAGACACAGGGCGAGGTTGTTGAACAGATCATTCGGCCAACTGGCCTTCTTGATCCGGTCATAGAAGTTGTTCCTGCCCGTAATCAAGTTGTTCACCTTCTGGAAGAAATTGCCACAACTGTCAAACTGGGAAATCGTATTCTTGTCACAACTTTGACAAAAAAACTTGCTGAAGATCTCTCAAACTATTTCCAGGAACAAAATGTCCGGTGTCGATGGCTCCACAGCGAACTAGACGCTTTTGAACGAGTCGACCTACTACGTGAACTCCGAGCCGGCGAGTTTGATGTGCTCGTTGGTGTGAATTTGCTTCGTGAAGGATTAGACCTTCCGGAAGTCTCACTCGTCGCAATTCTGGATGCTGACAAAGAGGGCTTTCTTCGCAGCGAGACCTCTCTCATGCAGACAATAGGCCGCTCCGCCAGGAACGTCGACGCTCGAGTCATTCTCTATGGAGACCGAATGACCGACTCTATGCAGCAAGCAATCGACGAGACGCAGCGTCGAAGAGAAATGCAAATAGAGTACAATGCAGAACATGGTATTACGCCTACGACCATTCGTAAGGAAATCCGGTCTGGCATTGAAGCCGAGTCACAGGCACGGGCCAAAGCCCATGCCGCGGTGGGCAACACCGAAGAATCTGCACAGCAGCAGGCCGAGTTGCTTGCACAGCTTGAAACCGACATGCTGAACGCGGCTGCAGAACTCGATTTTGAACGTGCCGCCAAAATGAGAGACCAGATAGCCGATCTTCGCGACGAAGCATCACCCAAAAGAACAAAGAACCAGAAGCGGCGGCGAGGCAGAGGAACAAACACTGGCCGTAGCCGAATCCCTAAACCAAAGCGATAACCAGCCGGTTCCCTGTACTAGAAATTGGACTTTCACCATGGATACCCCGCGACTTCTTAAAAACATCTTTGAGAAAGACGAACATCATCGCCAACTGATTGCCTATGAAATCCATGACGGGCTTGCTCAGTATGTCTCCGCAGCAATCATGCAACTTGAGGCGTCCAAAGCTAATCCAAAGCGTGATTGTAAAACAGCGGATGATCCACATGTGAATGAAGCTCTCCGTCTTTTACGAGAAGCCTCGCAGGAGACTCGACACCTTATTGCTGGGCTTCGCCCACCAAGCTTAGATGAACTCGGAATTATCGATTCTCTAGAAACACTTATCCGAGACGCCCGCCTTGAAATCGAAGACGTTACCTTTCAGCACAACATTGGGGCCAATCGCTTACCTCCACAAATTGAAGTAACTATTTTCCGTATCTGCCAGGAATCGCTCACCAACATTCGGCAGCACGCCAAGGCACAGCATGTTCATGTGGAGCTAAACAAAACAGAAGACGGGGACATTTCCCTGCTTATTCGAGATGATGGCTGTGGATTTGACCTTAAGAGTTCTACCAAGGACCATTTCGGCCTTGAAGGCATTCGGCAGAGAGCACTTTATGCGAGCGGAACCGCTGATATTCAGAGCGAACCAGGAGCAGGAACAACCATACACGTTGAGTTCCCAACTGCGGGCATCAAGAACTAGCATTGAGCCCTCCTCCCATCTCACCACAAACTTCACAATCACACACGTTGTTTCTCCTGGTCGCAAAACGATCTTCCAGAAAGCATCTGTGAAATGCACGGACTGCTGCCTGGCTAATGTTTTTTAGCAATCAAGAGTCGACTGTTCTGAAACCTTCTGTCATATATTCGTGCATTAGGTAGCTGCAGGTCTGCCAACACACACGAGGCACATGTCGTCGCTCCGGACCTGCCCAGCCGCGTGTCGCTCAACATCAACGAGGAGACGTCGACCGACAGCCGCTGGTGAATCGGCTGGCCCCGACAAAACTTCTTTTAATCTGCCCAATCCGTATAACTCATTTTTGTGATCCATCGCTTCGCTGATACCGTCTGTGTACAGAACAAGAGTACAGCCAGAAGTCATGCTGACCTCAGCAGCTTCATAGACAAAGGTTGGGTCGACACCGAGTGGCAAGCCCGCTTCTTCAAGCCCCACTGTCTCTACACTTCCATCAGCTTTTCGTAGGTACGTTGGCAAGTGTCCAGCGGACACAACCTTGACAATGTCTGATGTCGAGTCAAGCACCACAACGACGAAGGTGGCAAACCGGTCATCCCACCCACTTCTCATAAAACTTGAGTTCAATAACGTCACTGCTTTTGCAACGTCTGCCTCAATCGCAAGCGTGTATCGCACATCTGCCGAAAGGGCAGCCATGACGAGTGCAGCAGAGACACCTTTTCCCGAGACATCGGCAAGCACCACGGCAAGGCGATTCTCACCAAGTGGAATGTAAGAGAAATAATCTCCACCAATCTGGTGAGCAGCCTCGTAAAAATCAAATACCTCAAAACCTTTGATTTCCGGAGGAACCGACGGCAGCAAACCCTGTTGCACGCGATTCGCTAACTCTAAATCTCGCTTGAATTGCTCCTGCGCCACTTTCTCATCATGTGCCGTTGCCTGCTCAACAGCCTTACCTGCTTGCCCTGTAATGCCGGCTAGGACTTCGAGATCATCTTGACTAAATCCATTCTGGACATCACGAGAGTCCACCTGCAATACACCGAGGACCACCCCCTTTGCAGAAATAAATGGGACACACATTACTGACCGTATGTTGCAATCAACCACGCTGTCATTGAGTCGGAAACGACTATCACTCGTGGCATCAGCAGAAAGAATTGCTCGCTGCGATGAGGCAACTTTATTCACGAGAGAAAGACTCAATCGAAGACCACCTTTTTCTTCAGCGTTCTTAAGTTTTTTAGCCCGCAGAATCAGTCGATTTGTCTTGACATCATTGAGCAATACAAAACCCCGCTCAACATTCGGAAAGATATCAAAGACACCATCCAAGAGTCTTGGAAGGACCTCCTCAAGTGATAGGGATGCACCAAGTGCCCGGTTTAAACCAATTACAGCCCGCAACTTCGCCTCAGCATTTTGGCTGATGCCCTCGTCTGCTGATGGGCGAGGAATATCTAGCTGGGAAACTATCATCGATTCTTCATCGTGTGACTGAAAAACAGCCTGCGATGCATCTGTTTCTCCACCTAATGAAACCCACTCCGACGGGGTGGTGTCACCGACGGTAAATATCAACCGGTCTTCACAAACACCAATTTCATCTGCAGCCTCAAGCTGGTGCGGTCCGCTTAATTTTTCACCATTAATGAATGTACCGTTTCGGCTCCCAAGATCTTCAATCCACCAATTGCCGTCTTTCATCTCAACCGCTGCGTGCTGCCGGCTTACAGAGCCAGAATCAACAACAATATCACAGCCTGGATGACGGCCAACAATCGTCTTTTCTTTCACAAGGCGATATCTTTCTCCCGCCTTACCACCAGTCATCAATACGAGAAATGACACGCTGCCTGCACCCTTGTTTTTAATTGTCTGAATACGCAACGGGTAGTCTACTGCCAAACGCCAGCAGCTTTCCCTACCGGTTACCCATTTTTAAGCCCACTACAGGCTACCACAACGAACCTGAATGAAACCTGTATGGTAACGGACTTTTCGGGGGACCATGGACATCACAAGAGCATCGTGCTGACGACGGGAAAAGACGCATTATTTCGCAAAAATTTTCGGGAATGATGCACCGGCAGGGCGATTCACCCAACGCACTGTTGATGACTGTAGAAGGGTAGGGGAGGTAGGAATGTTCTATCGCATTGCGACTAATAGTGATTTCCCCTCATCGACTTTTCATCGAAACCCAAGACATGCCTACGAACATCCCCTCCGAATAATTGACTTTACACAACTCACGCGGCTAAAGGCATTACCCGATCCTTTTATTCAATGCCAAGGTGCCCCCTATTATTTGTCGCTTACCTTGTAAGCGGGAGCGTCTCGACCGGTCTACCATTTGTTGAAAGTTTGCCGGTGGACCGGTTATTGCGCCTACTGCTGATCGTACCTTTTCCGTTATTCCGGCAATTATTCCTGTCGTACAGGTTAAGCAGTTCAAGCCTGGCGTTGTGAAGGATTGCATCATTACTGCAGACACCCTGCATCCTAACGAGATGCCATCTATTCCAAAAAAACAAGACGGGGCTCCTGTCAGTAGTTTCATGGCAAGTATCAGAAGAACGTACTGCGAACATATACTGTTTTTCTAAAGTTGGCCTTCTCTGCTGATTCTTCTGGCCGACACCTCAAAACGATGCATAGTTTCACGCTTTTGGATATTACGAAGTGCCATTCATTGGTATACTGAACTCGCTTCTTTGACCACATGCCTGCCAGCGAAAGGCGCTTCACTGGCAGGCTTTTTTATTTGGCATGCGAGTCACACCGCCGGATAGAGTCCTGGGCGGTCTAACTCAAATCCTCTGTTCGCCGGGTCCGTGTCTTCATCTTCTACCCAACGACGAATCACACATCTGCTTATTCGCAGGAACGATGGTCAACATTCTTGCTTCCCAAGGCTCGGATAGTTTTATTCTTCATGCGCAAGAAGGCGGCGGTTTCGACGTCTTGTGACGTGCCATCGGTTGCTTCGTTTGTTGTCGATCTCAATCAAACTCACGCTATAGTTCTTCTACAAATGGTGCTCATCTCTTCCTTTCCGGAACATCCCGCCGTTTCCAGGCACGGTTTGCT
>JBDOMQ010000177.1:0-1862 GCA_039831725.1 Pirellulales bacterium | reverse complement strand
ACAATTTCACCAGTACGCAAATACCGATCGCCACCCCAATCAAGCGATTCGACGTTGAATTCAAATCCATCCAGACGGGCAACTGCATCGAGAACTTTAATAGCCTCCGATGTTACTTCAGGACCAGTTCCATCTCCGGCAATGGTAGCGATGGAAAGTGTAGTGGTGGGCATAAAAATTCTCCTGCAGAAACATTGAATAACCAAAACCTACTGAACAGCCAAAGTTCCGCAAGCGTGACGCAGAGTTCCTGCTAAAAAATGAATCTGAGCGACTGGGCTCAACTGCTCGTTAGCGACTAAAGGAAATAAAAGGGCTGCACAATTACAGTGGCGGCACGAGACGCCCCGTTTGCACCACACACCCTTGCGAAAATTGCTTCGTCAACCGGGCTCAGTTGTCACTAAAAGTAAATGACTTGTTTGACTGAATCCCAAGAGGATTGCGTAGGAAACGTTGTCGACACGCATCGCACAGGTCAAATCGAAGCGCGCGAGTACCGTCGTCGAGAAATGCTGCGAGGTCCTGCTCTTCGAGTCTTTCGAGAAGATCATGCATGTCATCAAGGTGATCATCACCGAGAGATTCACTTTCGGGCGGACAATTCTCATCCTTCTGAGAGTCTACAGCAGGAAAAACATTAATCTTCACAACGTGGCGAATGCCCACCGCAGGATCAATTGGCCTTTGACAGAGATCACAAGAATAGTGAAGCACATTTGCCTCCAGAGTCTGTCGAAATAATAAATAAAAATGTATCGTTGAGTCGGGGACTCTCTGGTTTTGAACCAGCATATCCTCACCCGGCCAAGACGCTATCTCTGAAGTGTGACGGTATCTGACGGGAAAGGCAAGTCATAAACCTCCTATCATTTTCACCACCTGAATCAGCAAACGATTGGCTCGGCCCGACAAGTCAATAAAAACCTAATTTGCCAGCAGTTTAAGCAAGCAAGTACACTCTTTGTTGGTCAATTGGAGAAGCACCCGCCAGCAACTCAAATAAGGGCACGTGGATGAGCACTGTAACAAGCCTTCCATTCCAACGGCACACAACACTAGGGTTGAGCGTACTCGTCCTTAATCGCTCATTTGTGGCTGTTCATGTCACCAATGTCCGCCGGGCCCTCGCTCTCCTTTTTCGCGATGTTGCGGAAGTCGTACACATCGACCAAGGCAATTTTTCGGCCCACTCTATCGATTCATGGCGGGAACTCTCTGCCCTTGAAACACTGGACCGATCCCCTGACCAGGATTGGATTCGGGGTGTTGGGTACGACCTCCAGGCCCCACGCGTCATTCGGCTACCTCGTTGCAACCAACTGCCTCGAGAAAACATGCGTTTTAATCGCAAGAATGTGTTTGCGAGGGACGCGAACCGCTGTCAGTACTGCAACCGAAACCAGCCGACAAGTGAACTTTCTCTCGATCACGTCATCCCAAAGAGCAAGGGTGGTCCAACCACGTGGGATAATATCGTGTGTGCATGTGTCAGCTGTAATGTACGCAAGGGTGGACGAACGCCCCGAGAGGCCGGCATGAAGCTTATCCGGAAGCCTCGCAAGCCTCGGTACAGCCCTCTTCTCACCGTGAAATTACACAACCCAAAATATGTGAGTTGGAGAAGCTTTGTTGACAAGGCTTACTGGCTTGCTGACCTCGAGCAGTAAACGGGGGCTCACGTCCCTGAGAAGCGTGAGGCCCCGTTCTTTGTTTCACAACGCGCCGTACAGACTATGAAGTGCTTCCACCGGAAAAGGCTTTAACAGATTGGATCTTTCTTCTCTGTAATCACCGGCAGCTGCGGCGACATCTCAGCGTTCAATTCGGTGAAAGGCTTCCATTCTTCTGGCAAATTATCC
>JBDOMQ010000292.1:0-8882 GCA_039831725.1 Pirellulales bacterium | reverse complement strand
TAAAGATTCTTTCCATTATTTTTCCCTCGATAATTTCACACGGTCAGGCTGTGGTGCGCACCTTTCGTTTACCACAGGATAGACAGCTTCCCGACATCGCAACAGTGAAACTAGTCTTTTACAGGAGTAAACTGCACCGGATTTGGGTCGGTCTACCGCCTAAGTGGTCGAATTTTTTGAATGAACTCCTCTGTCACATCACGAAGACCTTCTGCCGACGGCTTGTATACAAATGCAGCAGAATCCATGGGTTCCCCCAGCCTTACTTCGTAGAGCTCGAGGATCGATATGGGCTCAACTCTGCCATCATCACTCCGAGCATTCCACGTCACACGAAAGGGAAACAGCTGTTCACTTCCTATTATCAGTTCTACAGAACAAGGCGTGCCTGCAGGAACATCCATGGTCACGCTCTCTGATGAATCCGGTAACGCCTTAAGATGCGGGAAAATTTCTATGAGCCGCGTCGAGTTCCATCGACCGACCACACGCCAGACCGGAAGACCCTCTAGCAATTCCCTTTGGGCCGTTTCAAATTGGAAATACCGCCGTATCAATGCAAGTGCCTTTTGCAATCCACCGAGATGAGGAGCAACAGCCTGATCTTCATCGATACCAAAATCTTTGAGTTTTGCTCGGACTTGAGAAATATCCACTCTCGCAAGCCGCACTGGCGTACTGCTTCCTTTCTGAAATTTCCAAAAAGAGATCCCGTCCGAAATTTCAAGCAACTCAAAATTTTCGGTATCCGCTTTATTCACTACCTCAAAACGAAATTGCTGATCCACCCCACTGCCCTGTTGCAAATACCTCCCTGTTCCCACGAGCACCATACCTTCAGCCCGGGTACGTTGCCTGATTCGCGCAGAGATGGACTCAACACGCCCAAGACGAGACAACATTGAAGCAACCAGTCGTTCGGCCTGCTTCTCAGAGGACACCAACTCGGCAGTTTGTCGCCCCCCTGAACCTGCTGGCTGTTGATAGACGCTACTCTCTGCTCTCTCTTGGGACCAACCGTTTCCACCAAAGAACAGGCCCGTTACCCAGACCAACAGAAGAACGGCAACGCGTAAAAAACGTCTGAAATCCAACGCGAACAACTTGGGACTTAGGGCAAAATCTACCAATTTCGTGATTTCTACGGGTTTTTCCAAAGATTTCGGTAGGGGAAAGTCGAAGTATTCCAAAGCACTGATTATCGACATACAGGAACGTTCTGGTGTTGCGGTATCAGGAGTCTATGAAATGAAAAACGAAAGGCACATGCCGAATTTTCGGTTGCCCAGAGAAAAAGCACTAAACGCCATAAACCACCCGGTTCCCAAAGGCTGGAGACTCTGAAGTGAAATTCAACATTTGTACTCGAAAACTTATAGGGCTTTCGTTGGCGACAGCAATGACTGGCTGCCACATCCCAGCAAATTCCCCTCTCTCGGGGATAGCCGGCCTTGGAACTGCTGCTCAACCACACACAAACGTCTTACCGCCCCCTCAAATGCTTGCCCACCCAGGACCTGGCGTTGATGGGCCAGGTCCTGGAATAATAGCTCCTGTTGGCTACGAAGAGTTCGTGTCCGAAAACGGCGTCGCTCCATTAGCAGCCGGCGGCATGACACCACTTATTGCCAACGGACCACCAATGTCTCAGGTAGGCTTTCTGGGGCCTGATGGCATGCAAGTTCGCTGGGACATAGCTACTGCGGGAGGATTTGACTCGACGCCACTGGTTACCCCTGGCCGCTACGATTTTCCGCAAGGCGCAATCTATCGGCTGAAACTGACGAATATTCCAGACAGGGAAGGAATCGAATTATATCCAACGCTTGAAGTTGCACCAACTACACCAAGAACCGCTGCCTTCATTGCGCACAACACGGTTCCTGTCCAACTTACTGACGAAGACCTTGACCAGGTCACAACTGGAAACTTTGTGACGAAAGTTGTCTATCTTCCTGACCCAGACTATCAGGAACTTGCAGTAGCCGGCGTTGAAACATTGGTAAGCACACGCCTTGATCCTGGCATTGATCCTGTTGTCGAAGCTGATCGCCGGGGATCAATTTTAGCAATCATCCGGATTGGTAACAAAGATCTTGAATCCATCGTAATGCAAGGCGCTATGCCTGCCGGTGGAATGCTGCAAACCGCGGCAGGCATGCCGCTTGGCCTACCTTGTGGTGACACCTCAGGACAATTACCACCTGCTTTTGTAGCAGGCATGACAGCTCCAAGCTATGGAATGCCTATTACAGGAACGCCAATTGGGCTTCCAGGCCCCGCACACATACCGCTTGGTGGTCCAGCTGGCCTCAAGAAACATACGATTACGAATCACACGCGAACGAGTATTCCAGGCCCAACAAAACACTTGAAATTACATGTGCAACAAGCACCTGGGCTGAGCTACCCGAAACCTGCGTCTCGTGCATACGCTTCAGAACGCTCGGATGTGCCGCATATTCGCCTCAAACAGCCTCATGAAGACCGTACCCGCTGGGTTGATAACGGTGGTCCAGATCCAGATGCTGAGGCCGCAATCATTTGCCGAGGATGCGGCCACCGGGACTGTACCTGCCCTCCAGCACCATCAGCCTATTAGAAATAAGTTTGCAAGAAACTCACCACTCACTCGACAGACAATTCTGTACCTAGTAAGCCAAAAATACATCACGATTTATGTCCAAAACTGATACTTCCATCCAGACAGGGTCCGCGCTGCGGAACTTCGGCGGATTGCCGGCGATTGGCACGGTGGTCCTTACAATGACAGTAGCCCAAGCTGTTGGCATTGAAGGAACACGGTTGGAGAAACCAATCGCCGTAATGACAGAACCGGGAGCGATTGGCAGTAACCGCCCCCCGCAGTTCGGTCCCCGTCTGGATGAAGTAGGACAGTACGAGCAGCCTGTCGAATTAAGAGGTCCAAAAGGCCTTTTTGTTTCCGTACAGACCAAAACAGGCTGGTCACAATCCGAGGAACTTCCCTTAAGACTGGGTTTAGTACCCGGCCAAGCGTATCGATTACGGATCAAAGGAGTACCCCATCGTCCTTCAGACGAACTGTACCCTTCTCTCCGCATTTTATCTCCGCTCGTGACACCACGTGGACAAAAATGGCGATTTCCGATTGAAATTGTGATTGATGAAGACGATCTGAATGAAGCTTTCTCAGGAAATCACGTGCAGCGTGTTGTATACGTCTCCAATGAACCTGAGGCCTCTGACGTTCTTGCAGACAGGTGGTTTGATATTCAGCCAGGCGATAGTTGTCTCGCAGTTGCAAGCACCCTTGGTGCCCCTGTCGCTGAATTGCGAATAGGCAACCGCTTGCCTCTGTAATTCTCGCAGGAATACCAATGAGCTTTTTGTTTCGAAACCATCTACGATCCATACAAAAAACAGTCGTAACTTTTTTTTTCTGCACTGGATTTATGAGCCTTCAGCTTCTGGCCGCTACGCCTTCGCAGAAGATCCCCTCATTTAAAACAGCGCCTTGCGACTGCAATGTATACCCTAGTCGTACGAGCATCATGCACCTTCCCCCAATCCTTCCACCACTTATCTGCAACGGGGGAGACCGAAACGAATTGGCATTTCCTGTTGGCCGCACGGGCATCGAAGGCCTCTCAGGCGGTGACACTGTAGCCCGCTATCGAAGAGATGAGAATTTCTATTTGAACGACAGTAACGCTGCTAAATCGTCGCGTATTGCGCGCACGAACTGTGAGTGCATCTATGCACCCCGCTTTGGGAGCGTCAGAAACGTGACAAGACTCCACGAGGAGTCAGTCCCTCTGGGGCCTGCCGGGGTCTCTAGTGACAAAAGCCTGATTAGCCAGACGATTCTTCAACCTCTCGGTAATGCAGCTCAGCTCACAAGCTTGCAGATGGCACGTAAATCAAACTCTGGCCTAGCCGTCGAAGAGCGTTCTGGGCCACTTGGCGTAGACACAACGGTTCTACCCAATCAATCACTCGGGCAGGCAAAAGCTGGAGAAAGTGTTTACGACACACATGTGACATCTACGGAAAAGAAAGAACATATTAGCGAGGCTGTTGGCATTGATATCCCGATAGCCTGGACACGACTCACTGCAGCCAACGCTGTCTTCAATAACCAAAAAGCTGATGTTGCTTCTGCAAGTCAAGGAACCGCCACTCTCCGCGTTGAATCTTTAGGGCGAGCTGAACTAACCCTGTGCAAACGATCCGGTAGTGATTCTGCACGGCTAGGTGAGGAAATTGACTTCACAATTGCCTTCCTGAACTCTGGAGATGTGCCCCTCACTGACATTGTGATCATGGATGTCTTGCCGCAGCGGTTAAAACTCATAGAGTCTTCACCTGCCGCCAACCTTCCCTCCAAGATCGAAATAACTCCAGAAACTGATGGAACAACATCCATATCGTGGCAGCTACAATCTCCTCTTGACGCCGGAGAGAGCGGCTTTGTTCGCATGAGAACAATTGTCCAGTAGGCCATTTCCAAGTCCCTAGAGCGAACTTTTGGCTATCAATTGCCGAAGCGGTCTATCTCAGAGTAGGCTGTTGCCTGTTGGGACTAGCATCCGGCTAATCCTTTTGCTCAGCAACCACTTCCAGACTCAGAAGAGGCTCCCCTGATGGCTCGTTTTTCCACTGCTCTTGGTCTTCTACTTTTCTCGCTGCTTCTTGCAAGCAACCACACTACGTCAGCTTTTTCAGCTGAACCAGAAAACGCCAATCAGAGCGAAGCCGCCAGTCCAGGAATCCCTCCTGTTCCAAACGGAACTCCCAAGGAAATGCTGGACTACATTCGATCAATCAGGGCACCCGCTGCACAGCCAACGTCACGTGAAGAAATGATGAAATCCATGCAAGCAATTGCAACAGCTACAGTAGAGGCTGCCGACAGAGCACTTTCTCAACTAAAAGATTCTGACGATCTCTTTGATGAGGCAGCAACCGCGAAACTCCAAAGCCTCATGATGCTCGGCAGACTTGGTGACACAACCGCCTCTTCAGACCTTCAGGTATTCGCCCAAAGCCTGATCGAGGGTCCCTCCCCTGCCCTTGCCGTCGAGGCAAAACGGTTACTGCTGGTGCAGCAAGCACAAGAGCTTTTCACGAAACGAGATCTCGAGAACGCACCCGCGATAATCAAACAGGCCGGTGAACTCCTATCTGCTAACCCAGACGATGCGGCAACTGCTGGCCTGGCCATGCAACTCGCCAGCGCTTTTGAACATATGCCTGGTGGTGAAGCATTATCAAAGCAGGCATATGAAACATTTGGTCCTATTTTCGCAAAGAGTAAAAACGACAGCATTCGACAAATGGCAGAAAGTTTCCAGGGAACACTCCGTCGGCTCGCTCTTCCAGGAAACCCCATGAAGATCACTGGCACCCTGCTCAATGGGCAACCATTTGACCAGAGCACACTTGCTGGAAAAATTGTTCTGGTTGATTTCTGGGCAACCTGGTGTGGTCCTTGCATTGCAGAAATACCAAACGTCTTGGAGCAATATCAAAAATACCATTCCAAAGGTTTCGAAGTTGTTGGAATCAGCTTAGACCAAGAACGTGATGCACTGGAAAAGTTCGTGACTGAAAGAAAAATCCCATGGCCCATTCTGTTTGAGCCTTCAGAAGGATCAGGCTGGCAACACCCCCTTGCCTCGTACTATGGCATCAGCGGCATTCCTACGGTGATTCTTATTGGCAAAGACGGCAACGTCGTGAGCCTCAATGCTCGTGGTGAGCGACTCGGTGAACTCCTCGACGAGTTATTTAAGGATTCGTCAGGTGCAGGAGGCAGTTGACTTTCGGTGAAAGACTCTTCCGAAAATCAACGACCCACCATTTCTCACCGGGCAGCCCGTTTTGACTCGTCTGGGATCAGGCGCGTGTTCGAATTAATGCGGACACTCGACGACCCGATTAACCTCTCCATTGGTCAGCCTGATTTTGCAATGCCAGAGGCAGCCCGTAACGCAGCCTACGACGCAATGATGACTGGCAAAAATGGATACACGGTCACGCAAGGAATCCCAGAACTTCGGTCACGCATCTCGAGTGAAGTCCACCAGCAGATTGGACAGAACGATCGGGCATTTTGCATCACAAGCGGCACGAGCGGAGCTTTAGTCCTCGCGCTAATGGCTCTCATCGACCCCGGCGATGAAGTAATCATTTTCGAGCCAGCTTTCGTCATGTATCGACCGCTTATTGAATTCCTCGGAGGACATTGTGTCGCAATCGATCTATCTCCGACCTTCGAGATAGACGTCGATGCAGTGACGTCTCGTATCAGCCCGAAGACTCGTGCAGTCCTCCTGAACAGCCCAAACAATCCGACAGGAAAGGTCGTTTCATCCGAAACACTGGAGCAACTTGCCGAACTAACAGACAAGCATCACGTGACGCTCATCAGCGACGAGCTCTATCGTGGCTTCTGCTACGACCACCCTTTTTCTTCAGCCGCAACATTCAGCCAGAACTCTATCGTTCTCGATGGATTCTCAAAATCTCACGCCATGACTGGGTGGCGGGTTGGCTACATGCACGGTCCACCTGACATAATTGATGCCTGCATCACGCTCCAGCAATACACGTTTGTCTGTTCACCTCAAGCAGGACAATGGGCTGCTCTTGCAGCAGCTGATTGCGACATGACAGAGTCTTTCGAAGCCTGCCGGAAAAAAAGGGACCACCTGGTTGAGAGTCTGCGTAGCCACTACGACTTCACTCATCCTGATGGGGCTTTCTATCTGTACCCAAAAGCACCGGGGGGTTCGGCCGAGCAATTCGCCGAGCGAGCCGTGAAGCAGGAGCAACTACTCATTGTACCGGGCACTGTATTCGGCAGTGCCGACTCTCACTTCCGCATTTCGTACACGGTTTCGGATACCATGCTTGATCGCGGCATTGAAGCCCTCATTCGGCTTGCAGACACGCACTAAATGGCTGGACTACGCACTCTTTGGACGAGCTGCAGGAACCGGAAGAATTGGCTGTTTTTCATCAACATGCCCTGCTTCAATGAGATAGCTACTTCCCGTGTTATCAGGAAGATCGAACATCACATCGAGCATTACATCTTCCATAATCGAGCGTAGACCTCGAGCTCCAGTATCTTTTTTAAGAGCCCGCCGGGCGATAGCCAGCAACGCATCATCAGTAAACTCAAGTTTGCAACTCTCCATCTCGAAGAGCTTCTGATATTGTTTCACTAATGCATTCCGGGGCTCAAGTAAAACCCGAACGAGAGCCTCTGCACTCAACGGTTCGAGTGAAGAAAGAACAGGCAGTCGCCCAACAAGTTCCGGTATCAGACCAAACTCCAGGATATCATCCGAATCGATCTGTGGCAGCAACTCTGCCAAGTCTGTATCGACATCTACACCACTCTGTTGCCCGAAGCCAATAGTTCGCTTACCAAGACGACCAGCGATGATCTTGTCCATGCCAACGAAAGTTCCACCACAGATAAACAAGATATTGGAGGTGTCTATTTGTAGGTACTGCTGTTCCGGATGCTTTCGACCACCCTGCGGTGGGACATTTGCTACAGTGCCTTCGAGCATCTTCAGCAGTGCCTGCTGCACACCCTCCCCTGAAACATCGCGGGTAATCGATACGTTCTGACTCGTCTTCCCGATTTTGTCGATCTCATCGATATACAAAACTCCCCTCTGGGCAGCTTCAACATCAAAATCAGCCGCGCTGAGTAGCTTCAGCAGGAGGTTTTCTACATCTTCACCAACATAACCAGCTTCTGTCAGCGTCGTCGCATCACCGATCGCAAATGGGACATCAAGAATTTTTGCAAGTGTCTTTGCGAGAAGAGTCTTTCCACACCCGGTTGGACCCATCAGCAAAATATTTGATTTCTCAACATCAACATCGCCCCCTTCAGCTCCAATCATCAGCCGCTTGTAATGACTGTGCACTGCTACAGAAAGAACTCGCTTCGCATGATGTTGACCAATAACGTACTGGTCGAGATGCCCAACGATCTCTCGCGGTGACGGAATAGAGGTAAAGAGTTGCTTGCTGGTTCCTCTTCTACGTTTCTCTTGATCGAGAATTGATTGGCACAACTCAATACATTCACCACAGATGTAGACATCGCCCGGTCCTTCAACAAGCGGCCCAACATCTCGATAGCTTTTTCTACAAAACGAACAGAAAGCATTTTTCTTCGTCGTGCCACCGGCCCCCCGGCGTCCAATTCCATTCCCATCTTTTCCGGTCGGCATCTATTTACTTCCTCCTGTCCTCTCCTGTCACCGATGTTGATATGGGTGACGTCTCGGGTAAATCCCCAGCCACCTTAGAAAAAGGATCGCCGAGTGTTCTTATTCTTCGGTATTCATCTTCTTCCAGCACACCTCTATCCCGGAGTTTTTTATATTCCGTGAGTGTTTGCTCCCACGTTTCGTCGCAATCGCCACGACCCGCACCAGGTTCACGGAGTTTTTCACGGATCAGAACGATAACAACGATCCCACAGGCGACGACAGCCAGAAGAATCATCGAATTGATCAGCAATGAGAACAAAGAAACCTGCCTTCCTCATGAAACGTCGTCTTTGGATTGAAAATCATGTGGTTTTTGCATGGAATTCACCAAAAAAGGACTTATTTAGATCTTTTCGTCGCCCCAGGCTGCCGCAGGCCACTCCTCTTTCGTCGTCCTCTTCAATAGCCCTGTTTTCGTGAGCCACGTATTCAAACAACAAATCGTACTTTTGAGTCCATGCCCAAAACCTGTTGTATCGGAAAAGCACGATTTTCGGAAACAAATGGCCGATATCGATTGTGAGGTCAATGTACGGAGATCTGGAAAGATTCATGAAGTCTATGAATACATTTCGCTTAAACGCCTTGCTACTCCTC
>JBDOMQ010000196.1:0-8896 GCA_039831725.1 Pirellulales bacterium | reverse complement strand
CCCTTTTTTTTGATTCACTTCCCTATGAAGGAAAGGCTACAAAGGCTTTCGCGTGGCTGGGCATTCCAGAAAAGAAAGCCGGGCAAGTAAAAGTACCTGGCATTGTTCTTGTGCACGGTGGTGGCGGCACTGCCTTTAAAGAATGGGTCGAACGCTGGAACGATCATGGCTTTGCCGCAATAAGTATCGCGGTCGAAGGACAAACAGATGAGAAAGATTCAGGAGCGACGGAGGGTTACATTCCAACCGGATGGAGGCAGCACGCTAACTCAGGCCCATACCGCACAGGAATCTATGGTGATTCAGACAAACCGCTCAAAAACCAGTGGATGTATCATGCCGTAGCAGACACTATTTTGGCTCATTCCCTTTTACGTTCACACCCCCGTGTCGATTCTGAAAACGTTGGTGTCATGGGTATCTCTTGGGGCGGTGTTATCGTATCGACCGTTGTTGGCATCGACACACGATTTGCGTTTGGTATACCGACCTACGGTTGCGGCAATTTGGCAGATGCGGCAAATCAGTATGGGAAAGCACTTGGTGACAACACCGTGTATCGCCAAACCTGGGACCCGGTGCATTTTTTGTCACGTGCAACTATGCCACTCTTATGGCTTTCATGGCCCGAAGACAAGCACTTCCCGCTCGACAGCCAAGCTTCGTCATACAAAAAAGCGTCAGGTCCACGACTTGTCTCATTGAGACCTAGGATGGGACACGGCCATGGCCCGCCGTGGACTCATGCTGACTCTTATACCTTTGCGAAATCGGTTGTGAAAACAGGCAAGCCTTGGTGCATTCAAAAAGCCGTTTCCGTAAACAAAGGTATCGCGAAGGCCTCTTTTTCTTCCTTAAAGCCTTTTAAAAGTGCCGTGCTTGTATCAACAACAGATTTAGGAATTACCGGCTCAAGAGATTGGACCGAGACCTCAGCGTCTCTCGTCAACAAGAATAGGTCCTGGACTGCAACAGCCCCACTGCCACCTGAAACAACTGCATGGTTTCTCAACTTCAATTCTGGCGACCTTATTGCAAGCACGGACTTCCAACAAGTCACTCCAACAAAAACACCTCACCCAACTGTGTCGTCACCTATTGAAAACAAAATGAACAAGAGAGACTTACTGTTTAGCCGTATTGATAAAAATAAAGATGAAATCCTCTCACGAGAAGAATATGTCCAATTTTATAAAAAACTTTTCCCTAACCTCGATACAAACCATGACTCCCTTCTGGACAAGGATGAGTTCGTTCACGAAACAGCAATGCGTTTTGGCGACATGAATAAAGATGACGTTTTGACTGAAAAAGAGTATGAGAAAATTTTTAACAAACAACACAACAATATCGACAGCAACGGAAACGGCACTGTCTCCCGGCAAGAGTGGGAACGACTGAAAAAGTAGACGGCCTACACCTGCCCCATTCTGGTTCTCAATCAGTCTAGTTCTCAATTGTGTGACCATACGCGGAAGTAAATAGGCCGGTGAATCCCATAGCGCACTTGATAAGGTGACTCAAGCCATCCACCTCCTCGCGCACAAGAGGTCTTGCTTACCAAACGCCCTCGGAATCAACTAGAAGCCTGCCGTACATCACAATCAGCCTGAACGAACTGCCTGAGCAACGGGTAACGAAAAGATCTGCTCTGAAAACCGAAGCTCATCAGCCTCTTTTCGCTCACCTCTCGAAGCCATGGACGAGATTAGTTAGAACATATGGGGAAACCGGGATCTTCAACGACTTAAGACAGGCAACTGAGGGGCCACCATGTTTTTTCGCGCACTATATTTTCTTCACCGAACCCAGAAGAGCTACCAAATGAAAATGAGACCATTTATGCTGAGCATGGCAGTGCTAATTCTCGCTAGTGCCACCCCTCATTTTATCTCCGCAGCCGAAGTAAATCATCCAAATATCGTGCTCATCTTTACTGATGACATGGGATGGGGCGACCTTCCCAATTTCACGCCTCAGTCAAAGATTAGAACACCAAATATTGCACAGCTTGTTACTGAGGGAACAAAGTTTGATGATTTTTATGTCGTGCAGGCAGTATGCACAGCCTCGCGTGCAGCACTTATGACAGGATGTTACGCCAACCGTGTCGGGCTTGAAGGCGCGCTCAATCACACAAGTCCGACTGGCATAGCGCCCGAAGAAGAGCTTCTCCCAGAAATTCTCACAAAAGCAGGCTACGCAACTGGAATGTTTGGGAAATGGCATCTTGGCCTCCCTCCATATTTTGCTCCTTCGAAAAATGGCTTTGAGGAATGGCTTGGTATTCCATATTCAAACGACAACACCAAATACCATCCGGTTCTATCAGACTCGATGCCACCACTCCCGTTGTATGATGGCGACTCTGTCATTGAGACTGACCCTGACCAGCGACTTTTCACCAAGAGGCTCACAGATCGAGCTGTCCAGTTCATCGAAAACAATAAGGACGGGCCCTTCTTTCTTTATGTTCCTCACATCATGCCGCATGTACCAATATTTGCGTCAGACAGCTTCCGAGGAAAATCTGCACGAGGACTGTACGGCGACGTCATCGAAGAAATTGACTGGTCTGTGGGCGAGATCGTAAAAACTATTGATCGGCTCAATCTCACAGAAAACACGCTCGTAATTTTCACAAACGATAATGGCCCCTTCCTAAGCTACGGAACGCATGCTGGTCAGTCGGGTGTTTTACGTGGGGGCAAACTAACGACTTTCGAAGGCGGTGTCCGGGTGCCGATGGTTGCTCGTTGGCCAGGCCGGATACCGGCAGGAGAAACCTGCAACACACCGATTATTTCAATCGACTTGCTACCAACATTCTGTCACTTGGCACACGCTCCTCTACCTCAGAAGAAAATTGATGGTTTGAACATTACGGATATCCTGCAAGGCAAGACCAGTACTGTCGAGGATCGAGAGGGTCTCGTATTTTATGCCGGCAGTGAACTTCAAGCTGTCCGAGATGGAAAGTGGAAGATTCATTTTCCACACAAATACCTTGTCGTGAATGGAGAAACGCGAACAGACGGAAAACCAGCTGGCTATGGAAGACTTGCCCCTCAGTCCATAAGTAACAGTGGAATTGAAGGAATTGCCAGTCGCCACGGCTATGTCGTTCGTGAATTGCCGCTGTCACTCTATGACTTGAACGCCGACATTGGTGAGTCCAACAACGTTGCCTCAGAACACCCTGAGATTGTGAAGGAACTTACTGAGCTAGCTGACAAATATCGTACAACTCTTGGCGATAGCCTCCAAAACATGAAGGGCACCGAGAACCGTCCAGTAGGGCGGAACGATCGAACTTAATATCTTGATATTTTCCCAACGTGACTTGTGCGACAAAAAAACCCTGTAACGAACCCTGACTTCCTTCTCCTGAATGATGCTGCGAAAGAGCTTTATGCAGTCGCGGCAGAGGAGCCTATATACGATTACCACTGTCATCTTGCTCCTGAAGAGATCGCTCAGGACAAACAGTGGGATAACCTCGCCGAGGTCTGGCTTGCTGGAGATCATTACAAGTGGCGGGCTCTACGTGCCGCTGGTATATCAGAAAAATACATTACGGGTGATGCCTCAGCCTATGAAAAATTTTGCGCATTCGCTGAAACTATGCCAAAACTCTTACGAAACCCGTTGTGGCACTGGAGCCACCTCGAACTCTCTCGGGCATTTGGAATCAATGAGGTCCTGAATCAATCCACTGCGCAACGTATTTGGGATGAAGCAAATACACAACTTAGCAAAATCTCTGCCCGGACATTGCTTGCACATTTTCGTGTTGCAGCAATTGGCACAACAGATGACCCATGCGACAACCTGTCTCATCATATTGAAATATCAAAGAGTGACTTGAAAACGCGTGTCTATCCTGCTTTTCGTCCTGACAAGGCACTCGCAGTCGATGATGCAGTCCTTTTCCAAACATGGATTCAGCGGCTTGAACAAACCTCTGGGATTTCATGTAACAACTTCGATACGTTTCTTGAAGCGATCGCCAATCGCCACACTTTTTTTCACACCTTGGGCAGCCGACTCTCAGACCATGGGCTTGAACAATGTTTTGGCAGAGGTGGCACCAAAGACCAAGCAACCGAGGTTTACAATGCTGCCCGTCGGGGAGAAACAATTTCTACGGATGCACTTCGGGCCTATCGTGGCTACATGATGGTCTACTTTGGCAAACTGGACGCTTCAAGAAACTGGACCAAGCAACTTCATCTTGGCGCACTTCGAAACACCAATAGTCGTGGCAATCTTCAGCTTGGTGCTGATGCGGGCTACGATTCCATCGGTGACTTTCCGCAGGTGCAGCCGCTTGTTGAATATCTAGATGAATTAGACAAACGGGAGTCGCTCCCGAAGATGGTCCTGTATAACCTCAACCCAGCAGACAACTATGCCATCGCTGCGACTTGCGGAAACTTTCAGAACGCCGGAGTTGCGGGCAAGATACAGTACGGCAGCGGCTGGTGGTTCCTCGACCAACTTGACGGAATGAGATGGCAGATTAACACACTGTCTCAAGTTGGTCTTTTATCGAACTTTGTTGGCATGCTAACCGACTCAAGGAGTTTTCTTTCGTACCCTCGGCATGAATACTTCCGTCGACTTCTGTGCAACATCATTGGAAATGATATTGAGCAGGGACTTCTTCCTGCGGACCTACCCGTGATCAAAAACATAGTTCGTTGTATTAGTTATAAAAACGCAGTCAACTTTTTTGAAATGAAACCAGGTGACGTCTAGATCGCTCATATTATTTTTTAGATCATAGGCTAACCGAATTCATAGCATTCTCATGCGCAGCCTCACGAACTTGATTGGAACAAACAATGAAACAACTACTTCCTCTCCTGTTTATTGCAACGCTCTTTATCAGCGTCGATCGAAAGGCTTCAGCGATGCAAAACAAAACCAAAACTCCAGCCGGATTTGCTCCCCTTTTTAACGGGAGCGACTTGAACGGGTGGTACGGATGGGGCACACAGGACCCCAACGATTTCCGAACTATGTCACACGAGGCACAACTCGAGTACAAGAAGAAATC
Source organism: Pirellulales bacterium (assembly GCA_039831725.1). GTDB lineage: Bacteria > Planctomycetota > Planctomycetia > Pirellulales > UBA1268 > UBA1268. Next base: position 3,834 of record JBDOMQ010000196.1, on the reverse strand, counting down.
GATTTACGGAGGCCTTCTCAACAAGAAAGGCATCGATACGGGCGATCATATCAACGCTCATTGGTGGGTCGAAGAGGGTGAACTTATTAACGACGGCAAAGGGCTTTACCTAACAACAGATAAAGAATTTGGTGATTTTGAACTGCTCGTTGATTTTAAAATGCAGCCCCTCGGCGATAGTGGGATTTACCTCCGCGGCATACCCCAGATTCAGATATGGGACCCAACCGAGGAAAAGAAATTTAAACTTGGAGCAGACAAGGGCTCTGGTGGACTCTGGAACAACAAACGCGTCGAGGGCAAATACCCATCAGTGCGAATGGACCGACCATTTGGTGAATGGAATCATTTCAACATCAAAATGATTGGCGAGCGCGTAACTGTTGAACTCAATGGAGAAGTTGTTGTTCAAAATGCCGTCATGGATAATTTTTTTGCACACAGGACGAAGAAAAAAACAAACAATACGAGCAAACGAACAGGCCTCCCCGTGAGCCCTGTGCCACAACGAGGTCCTATACAGCTACAAACGCACGGTAGCGAAATCCGATGGCGAAACATTTATATCCGCGAAATACCTACGGACGAAGTAGATGATATTCTGCGAGCACAAAACAACAGCGGCTTTGTTGAATTAATTAATGGTAAAGACCTGACCGATTGGCAGGGTGCCGTAGATAGTTACCAGGTCCGTGAGGGCAACATTGTCTGCAAGCCAGGTAAAGGCGGAGACCTACTCACCAAGGAGTCCTTCGGTGACGTGACTATCAGGGTCGAGTTCAAACTCCCGACAGCGGGCAACAATGGAATCGCGTTACGAGTTCCAGAAGGTGGACACAGTGCTCATGATGGCATGGAAATTCAAATAATCGACGACGACGGCTATAACGCGAAGTTGGCTTCCGCGGGCAAGCCGGGGCTCAAAGATTACCAGCATCATGGCAGTCTTTATTTTTGTGTTGGCGCTGAGCAAGGCTACTTAAGGCCCGCTGGTGAATGGAATTTTGAAGAAATCATTATCTGCGACCAGAAACTCACAGTCACCCTCAATGGCACATGCATTCTCGATGTTCAACTCGACACGCTGGATCGAAGCAAAATGGATCATGTCCCAGGGGGACTTTCTCGGAAAGAAGGTTTCATTGGTTTTGCTGGACATAATGACCCGGTTGAATTTCGGAGCTTCAAAGTAAAAAGAATGGATTAGTGGCTCAAACAAACACCGCCGCCAATTTCCAAGGAGGCATAACCATGTATTTCCCGCGAACGAGACACATTTCACTTCTTTCCATATTCTGTATTTTGCAACTAGTTTTTGCAGAACCCAACCTTGGACAAAATTCGGGTAATTTCATCAATCGAGACCCATTGAACATAAAGCCCACCTCGCAAAGAAAAAAACGACCGTTAACGATCATTGAAAACATTCCGTATGCAGATACTGATAACCCTCGGCAACAGATCGACCTTTTTCTTCCGGGCGAACGACTAGATGACAAACCACTACCAATTGTCGCATTTATTCATGGTGGTGGATGGAGAAAGGGTAGTCGTCGCAGTGGCCTCAATTTTATTGGGCCAATTGTTCAAACAGGGAAATACATTGGCGCGTCAATCGGCTATCGGCTCACAGACGAGGCTATCTGGCCAGCTCAAATACACGATTGTAAAGCTGCGATACGCTGGCTTCGAGCAAATGCTGAAAAGCACGGCGGTGATTCAAAAAAAATAGTAGTAGCTGGATCGTCTGCCGGAGGGCATCTCGTCGCCATGCTCGGAACATCGGGAGATGTTTCAGGCCTCGAAGGTAACCTTGGGAGTTGGAGTGACAAAAGCAGTAGAGTCGATGGTGTCATCAATTTCTTCGGGCCGAGCAACTTAAACGGAATGGGTGGCTGGCACAACAGCGCGGACTCACCAGAATCACTTCTACTCGGTGGACCAGTTCCAGAAAACAAGAAAACTGCAAGAGCAGCGTCACCGATTACATATGTCACGAAAGACGACCCACCTTTTTTAACCATCCATGGGACGAATGATGCTCTTGTTCCTTTTGACCAATCTGTTGAACTCACTAACTTGCTTCAGAAGGCCGGAGTACTCGCACGACTTATCCCAATCCAGGATGGCGGTCATGGTCGCCCTCAACTGAATGAACTAAACAACCGAATAATGCTTTTTCTGGAAAATCAGTTTGATGGAAAAAACCATAAAATTTCAACTGAATCGATACCAAGTCCAAAACCACTTCGCTGAACAAACAGAGTCTTCAAGCTACGGCAAATTTTCAAATGCATCAAAACACTTTTCTTCTCTTTGTCACAAGCCTACTTCTAAGTGCTTCTTTTATTGAGCAACTAGTTATCAACAAGGCTTCCGCAAATGAACCAACAAAATATTCCTGGAATCAATTTCGTGGACCAACAGCCGATGGTAATTCACCTTCGGAAAACCTGCCCATAGAATGGAATGAAACCAGAAATATCAGGTGGAAGACATCTATCCCAGGTAAGGCATGGTCAAGCCCCGTTGTTTCTGGCGACACCATTTGGCTTTCGAATGCTACAGAGGATGGCCGACGACTTTCCCTCCTCGCAGTGAATGCAAAAAATGGGGCTATACACAAAGACATCACGGTCTTTGAAATCAAAGAACCGATGTTTTGTCATCCGTTTAATAGCTACGCAAGCCCAACGCCAGTTGTTGCGAATGGATCTGTTTTTGTCCATTACGGTAGCGCCGGAACTGCCTGCATCGACACGGAGACAGGGGAGATTCTGTGGGCCCGCCAGGATCTTCCGTGTGATCACCATAGAGGCCCAGGCTCGTCTCCCATTTTTTTTGCCGACAAGATATTCCTGACTTTTGATGGTTTCGACCAGCAGTACGTCGTGGCACTTGATTCAAAAACAGGAAAAACAATCTGGCGCACAGATCGATCAATTCATTATGGCTCTGATGATGGTGACTTTAAGAAAGCGTACTGCACACCCACGATTGTGACCCACAACAATCGAACGCAACTCGTGAGCCCAGCAGCAGTAGCCACTGTTGCATACGATCCGCACAATGGTAAAGAACTTTGGACGGTTTACCACGGTGGCTTCAATGCAGCAGCCCGACCTCTCTATAGCCATGGGCTTGTAATTATTTGTACGGCACGAGGCGATCGATTACTAGCAGTACGACCTGATGGAACAGGAGATATCACAGATAAAAATGTGGTTTGGAAGTTTGGAAAATCAGCCCCAACTCGACCGAGCCAATCTGTCGTAGCTGACCAACTTTACATGGTAAGCGATACTGGCATTTTTAGTTGCATCGACATCGAGACTGGGACGGTACGTTGGACCGAAAGACATAGTGGACGATACTCAGCTTCACTTGTTGAGTCCGGTGGAAGGCTTTATGCATGTGATGAAGACGGCACCTGTATCGTGTTGAAAGCTAATCCTCAATTCTTTGAAATAGTAACCGAAAATAAACTTGATGATGGATGCATGGCGTCGCCTGCCGTTTTTGGGGACGATCTACTCATTCGCACAAAATCTCATCTCTATCGCATCAGCTCCACCTTGCCTTCACGACTTGATGATTAAAAAAATGATCTCATGAATTGCACTAACCGTGGAACACGCCCAATCTGTTTTTGCGCCTGATTGCTGTCTCGCAAGCCATTCGTGGATGCCACGCGGCCCTTAAAAAAATGGCCATGGTTTCAAAAAGAGAACTTTGTGCGTGGTCTGGTTCACACTTCGAACGATAAACCGACAAAGGAGTGAGGATCAAGGCACTGTCGTAGTGACTATGTTTTTTACTTTTTTTGCTTTTCAA
>JBDOMQ010000027.1:0-8927 GCA_039831725.1 Pirellulales bacterium | reverse complement strand
CAATACCAGTCAAATCAGACGCACGCCCTGCGAGTACTCCTTCAAGCCCACAACCCCCTGGGGCGGCCTGTATCTCCTGAGCATAGGTTGGACTTACTGTTGTCAATTGATCGGCAAAAACAATACCTGCTTTCAGCATGTTGAGCTGGCCATAAAACTCGAGTTGTCGCCAGTTGAAGTACTTCCAGTGAAATCCTGTCAGAAGCATGTCCCAATGCCAAAACATTCCCTGAAACGCCACATTATGAATTGTTAGAACGGTACGAGCTTCTGATAGCGTTGGCCACGATTGATACAGTAGTTTTTGGTATGCGGGGACAAGACTCGTCTGCCAGTCATGGCAATGAATAATATCAAAGGCATGAGGCTGTCGAGCAGCCAACTCAAGTGCCGCTCTCGAGAAGAAGATAAATCGTTCAGCATTGTCAGCATAGTCTTCCGCGCCACCATAGAGGGTGTCCCGATCGAAGCAATCCGTGTTCCCTATGAGAAATACCTTATGCTTTTGATCGGGGAGGATACACGAATAAACCGTTGCTTCAAGATTTTGCTTTCCAACGGGAACGGAAAACTGTAAATCCGTTTTTTGGATTGGCAAATTTTTTTCGAAAACTTCACGATAAGCTGGTACAACGAGCGTGCAGTCACAGCCCGCGCGCTCAAGTGAGTCTGGAAGCGCACCAGCAACATCGGCAAGCCCACCGGTCTTGGCAAACGGTGTTGCCTCGCTAGAAATCTGCAATACCCGCATCCCGACGGTATTCTCCTCAGACGCTCTCTCCTACCGATCATGAACGAAACACGCTACTGTGTAGCATACCCTCCAGCCTCAGAGATGACTTCCTCCGAAGGTATTCAATATGCCACTTGTAAACCCCGCTAGCGTATTTAATCTCCGATTCCCCTGCCTTTGGAGGGAACGGCTTTGGCCTCCAGCAGAAAGCCATATCGATAAGTCGTGCTCTCTACCACGCCTGGCTGGAATAGCAGGCGTGCCTGATATCCTCGAAATTGCCATCGGCTGGAACGAAGCAGGGCTCGGTATTCGCGCACAGGTGGAAGGACTTTCAGGGAATCGCTGGTGTCAGCCAACAAAACCTGAAGATAGTGACGGACTCCATCTCTGGATTGCAACTCGTCCCACAGGTGAAAGCCATCGTGCGGGCCGTTTTTGCCGACGGCTCGCTCTCCTTCCAACTGGTGGAGGAAAATCTGCAGATAAGCCAGTCGCTGTCGCTGCGCAGATTCCACGAACGAGTGAAGAGGCTTCGGCGTTGCCTGCTGATGCAGTTTTCATCGAATCAACTGCCTCCGAAACAGGATGGAAAATAGAAACGTTCCTCACGGCGGCTGCGCTTCCAGGATGGGACCCTGAGGAAAGCCCGCGACTCGGGTTTTTTGCTGCAACCGTTGATCGACGTCTCGGAAAGATACCTGCCTTCGGGACACCCGAATTTCCCTGGGAGAGTGATCCAACAACCTGGGCCGAATTACTACTCACTCGTTAAGAAGAATTGTAAAACTTTTTATGATGGAACGTATGGAGAGCACCGTACACGACGTTCAACTACGATAAAAACTCAGCGCGGGACTTCCAACGAACCATTGAATGGCTGAATACGAAGTCGCGCGGGCGGCAAACTCTTGTGAAAAATTTTTCCGTACGGCTTGGTAATCATTCGTGGGTCTAGGATAATTACGCGTCCTCTATCCTCTCGAGTTCGGATCAATCGGCCAAAACCCTGTTTCAATTTAATTACGGCCTCAGGCAACTGGTATTCAGCAAAGGCATTTCCGCCAGCCTGTTTAATAGCCTCAATGCGTGCAGCAATGAGTGGACGGTCAGGTACCGCAAAAGGAAGTCGCGGGATAATCACCTGAGTGAGTAGGTCACCAGGAAGATCAATGCCCTGCCAGAATCCGTCTGTACCGAGAAGAATTGCCTGTGGGTTTTCACGAAATTCTTCGAGCATCTGTCCACGAGAAAGTCCGTCGGCCTGACTCACAAGTCGAATCTGATTGCGAATACAAAATCCAGCGAGTTCACCAGATGCTTTGGCAAGTGCTTGGTGGCTCGTAAAAAGCACCATCGTCCTGCCTTGTTGACCAACCGCAAAGGAACGAAGCATTTCTGCGACGGCACGATCATACTCGTGTTTGCTACTTGGATCTGGCAGCCGGTTTACAAGAACAAGTTCTGCTTGTGATTCATAATCAAATGGACTATCTAACTGACGCTTAATTGCTGATTCAACACCAAGCCTTTGGCACAAATAATGAAAACCCGTCTCATTGGCATCAGGCTCATACTCTGTATCAGAGGCATCGTGTGACACATGACTTTGCGTTCCTGTCGAAAGTGTTGCGCTCGTGAGCACCACTGTATCTACTTTGCTAAAGAGATCTCGACGCAGAACGCCACTTACATCAATTGGTGCACTCGCTAATTTTATCCGTGGCGTACCACGGCGACTGTTTGCTAATTCAACCCACCAGACACTTCCGGGGTCATCCTGTTCCAACCAGAAACGAATTGACCCAGCCTGTGATGTCAGACGATCTGCGAGTGATTGGAAGTCCTGTCTTTCGGCATCATTTGAGAGCCGATCTGATACTGCCCGTATCTTTCTCCCTAATGACAGAAGGACATCGCCTAACGTGTCGGGAACAAGCTGGGGCTCTGAGATTCGCCACGGTCCGTCACCTCGATCCGCAACAGCATGAATGACTCCAGAAAAAAAGTCCTCCGAAATACGACGAGCCTGAATAACATCCGACCTTACGTCGTCCAGCTTATAGTGGACAAGCAGACCACGATTTGTTCGCTCGTTGTAGAGGCGTGAAAGGAGCCGCTCAACTGCGACACTCGACAGCCCAATACCCAGGTGATCACTAGCAACTGACTCCACCATATGTGCTTCATCGAAAATGACAATGTCGTACTCAGGAAGAAGACTTACCCCATTCCGACGCAAAGCAAGGTCTGAGAAGAAAAGGGCATGGTTCACAACGAGGACCTGCGCATTATTCATGCGCCTTCGAGCTGCGAAATAATGACAATCGTTGTACCGGGGACAAGCGCGGCCCATGCAGTTTCCTGAGTCGCTATGAACTTCATCCCACACTGAGCTGCGAGGAATTGTTGGCAGATCTGACAATGAACCATCTCGTGTATTTTCAGACCACTCAAGAAGCCCTTCCAATTCTGCGACTTCTTCATCGTGCTGAAACAGACTTGCCTGACGCTCCTTCGCGAGACCCAGCCGACGAAGACTAATGTAATTCCCACGCCCTTTGACCAGCACGGCGGAAAATTCATGTGGCATAACAGAAGACACCACGGGAATGTCTTTCTTCACCAATTGTTCTTGCAATGCAATAGTGTGAGTTGCGATAACGATCCGACGAGACCCCTTCTGGCTCGGATTCTGTGATTTTAGATTCTCGGGTCCGCTTTTCTGCTGTTGCTCCAGCTGAATCTCTTCTTGCTGAGCCTGATCCGCTGTAGCAGCCAGCACAGCCGGTATGAGATAGGCAAGGCTTTTGCCGGTTCCAGTCCCAGCCTCGATAACTGCATGCTTTTTTTCATCAATTGCTGCCGCAACGAGATCAGCCATAACAATCTGCTGGGGGCGGGATTCCCAGCCTGAAATGCGAGCAGCAAGGCGCCCGTTGGGCGTTAGAAAAGACGAGGGTGAATCCATACGAACAATCTACACGGAAAGTAGAAACGCGTGATGACAACGGTTGGTAGACTACTCTTTCCTGTTTTGTAGATACAGCAGATACATTTGGTTCTTGAATAAAACCGGCAAATCCTCGACGCATACGACGGATATCATTATGAGTAAAAAATCAGACGGAAAAGCCTGGGGCGGTGTCTTCCGTGTACCAACAGACCAACGAGTTGAATCCTTCTCCGAGAGCATTTCTTTTGACCAACGGTTGGCTGATGATGACATTGACGGATCGATCGCCCACTCACAAATGCTTGCTGAGTCCGGGTTGCTCACGCAAGCTGAAGCAGATGCTATCCGGGAAAGTCTTGAAGAAATACGAAAAGATATCCGTGAAGGGACATTTCACTTCACTGCCAGTAAAGAAGATATTCACCTTCATATCGAATCCGCACTTACTGAAAAACTTGGGGATACTGGTCGTAAACTCCATACTGCACGGAGCCGAAATGATCAGGTCGCCACAGACCTTCGTCTCTTTTGCAGACGTGCTATTGATCGAATAGATGCGGGCATCCTCGAGTTACAAAAAGCGTTCCTTGAGATGGGGGATCGAGAACGCGATCTTATTATACCCGCGTACACACACCTTCGACGCGCCCAGCCTGTTCTTGCAGCACATCAACTATTGGTGTGGTGTGAAAAATTTGATCGCGACCGACAACGGCTTGCTGATTGTCGACAACGGACAAACATCATGCCATTAGGTTCAGCGGCTCTTGCTGGCACAAGTCTGCCAATTGATCGGTCAAAGACGCAGACTGCACTCGGGTTCGATGCAATAGCTCCAAATAGCCTTGATGCTGCTAGTGATCGAGACTTTGTCTGTGAACTGGCGTTTGTCCTCTCATTGACCGCAGTGCATCTCTCCCAATGGGCGGAAGAATGGATTATCTACAGCACCGATGAATTCGGCTTTCTCAAGCTCCCCGAAGCATTCTGCACTGGCAGTTCCATCATGCCTCAAAAGATTAATCCGGATGTACTTGAACTGGTGCGCGGAAAGTCTGCACGAGTGATTAGTAACGTTCAGCAAATTCTTGTGTTACTCAAAGGACTCCCGACTGCGTACAACCGAGACCTGCAAGAGGACAAGGAGGCTGTCTTCGATTCAATTGACACGCTTGAGATGATGCTTGGTGTCGCTGCTCCGCTTGTAGCTGACACACATTTCGATCGAAAACGGATCGGGGAATCAATTGAAAAAGGACATCTCGATGCAACGACTCTCATGGAGGCACTCATCGTTGAAGGTGTGCCGCAGCGGACCGCGCACGAAACCGTTGGCAAACTTGTCCGACTTGCCCTGACAAAAGGGTGCAGCCTGGCTGAACTTACTGATGATGCCTGTCGGGCAGAATATAACGGTTGGAAGGCCTCTCTACGGCAGGCTTTGGGGTCCTCACGGGCAGTTGAACGGATGGTGAGTTTTGGCTCGACCGCTCCGGCTCGTGTTGCCGAACAACTTGCTGCGTGGCGGCAGAAATTGGAGACTGCCGCGAAGTAAGTTCGTAGGTAGTTGAAGGACGGCACGTGGCTAGACAAGGTTGGCTCACCTGGTGGTTGTCTCTGGGGATTTTCGTGGTCCTTTCTGCCCCAGCTTTTACAGAAACAACTGAGGGCAAGAAGCGTTCTAGCCCTCTTGACCCTTTTCAATGGGCCGTTGTCGATTCCCTGAGATACCCGAAACGGACAACCCCTCAGGAACTCCTTGAAGCCGCAATACGTGCGGCCTCTGTTGAGGCTCTTGATCCCACTACAAATTTTCTTGAACAATTCGATCAAGCCTTCGAAAAAGAGCCTGATAAAGAAGCGACTCTTGCGCAACTTGGTGAGTTTTTTCAGACTGCTGAACTGAGTCGTCTCGAGAGATTTCTCAAGCACGCTGCTCACCCAGAACAGGCAGATGCAATAGCGTTTCTCATTGATGGCATGCTAGACGCTGCTCAGAGAAGAAGAACCGACGTTTCGAGGCTGAAACAAGCCGCTGTTGATTTGAGTTCGGACAATGTTTTCGCGCGGCAACAAGCTGCTACTACGCTCATCGAGGGCGGAACGTATGCGCTTCCAATGCTCGTTGAAATTCTTATGGAAACAGTTCCTGCCCTCAACGAAACCCCTTTATCCGAGGCAGATTTCCGGACGAGAACGCTTGCTGAAACAATTATTGAAGACTCCGGAGAACGAGGTGTTCGAGCACTCACCGCTTGGCTTGGCTCTGATGATTTTCAACGGTTCCCGGGGATTATTTACGCTCTTCACATTCTTGTTGATTCTGGATGTTTGCCGGCGGGCAAAAAGACAAATCCTGATGCAGTTGCAAATTTAGATTTGGCAAGCGTTCTCTTTACACCTGCTTTTGCTCCGGTATTCGCTGCAGCAACACGAGAGGCGGCATTCCAACTCTTAGTCAAACTTGAAGAACAGGGGCACACTGACTTTGGCGGCAAACCGTTGACCCACGATCTCGCTTGCCAGATGCTGACAACAAAACTTGATCAACTCCTCACGCCAGCCGGCATTCCAATTCCTGACAGTCTCACCGAAGGAGAAGCATCAGGCACAAGCCCAAGGCCGACGGTGGAGCAGTATCTCTGGGTCGCACAAACGAGCCGGCCCGAGATTCGCTATCTACCACCTGTTGCTTGTCGAAGTCTTCGTGCTGGGCATATTGCGCGAGATCTTTCTGGACTTGGATGTGTACATCCACGCACCGTACGTCTCGTGCTTTTAGCACAATCCGAAGCCCTGCTAGTTTTTCAGAGTGACCATTTTTCAGCTTTAAATTCTCTTTCTTCAAAAGCACTAACAGAAACGTTAAGCGGGCCGGATGGGTTTTCCACAGAGTTAGTAGCACAAGTCCTTGATGATGCTCTCGACCGGTCTATGCAACTTGCTGCTGCAGTATCGGCGAGAGCAATACGTGAAGTACCCACAAACAAACCGGCGACTATTTCTACAATTCGGCCACCTCTTGTACGAGCGTTGTCAGCCCCTTCGGCACTCGTTCAATTTGAGGCTTCACAAACACTGGCTACTGTTTCACCACACCTTCCCTTTACAGGATCAAGCCGACTCTTTGATCGACTGCTCTATTTTGCATCCTCCAGTGGTACGGACCAAGTCATTATTACGCATCCAAATCATGACATTGTGGAGTTGCTCAGAAGCAGTATTTCACAATTTGGATTTGAAGCATCGATTGCCTCAAGCGGCCGTTCGTGCATTCAATGGATTCACCAATCACCAGATGTACAGCTGGTGATCCTTTCTGCTCGTCTACCGGATCTGAGTGCTCCAGAAGTTATCCAGTTATTGCAACAAGAATCACTTGGTGAACATTTACCAGTACTTGTGATACTTGATCCTCTTGATGACGATAAAGCATGTCGTCGACGCACCCGTCTTGTATTGAGCCTTGCTGATTTTGATAACGCCCTGCTAACAGACAGGCTCGACAGTCAGTTTTTTCCTACTGTCCATCAGCCAGGAACAGCGGATGAGTCCATCAGCCCGCCACGGTTTGAAGAGACACTCACTCGGATCGCTGGCCCACAGGCGATTGACCGAAGCTGGCGACAAGCGCAGGCCAACCATCGTCTTCAGCGTGCCCATATAGCCCTTGATACACTCGCGCAACTCAGCACCCGCGGATGGGATGTTCGGGCCGCTTGCTCTGTCGCCCAGAATGGCCTGAGGCATGCCAAAACGTTTGAGCCGGCACTGCGATTACTGGCAAACATACCTAGCCCGAATGCCCAACAGGCACTTTTTGATTTGGCATGGGCACCAGATTTAGGCAAAAACGTTCGTGAAATGGCAGTCAGGGCTCTCGGTGAAAGTATTCAATTCCACGGTATTCTTCTGACAAACAGTACCTTACGAATCGTCAATGATATGTACAATAGTCTCAGTCGAGGAGGTGATTCTTCGATAGACCATTCCCTCGTTGCCCTTTTCCGACTGCCAAGACAATCAGCGGCTGCCGATGCTCAGGAAACCAACTGACGACTGCTCACAATCTATAGCAGGCTTCATCGGAACAAGTCCTGCCATGCAAGAGGTCTACGCCATGACCCACCGCGTGGCAGCCTCAACTGCGTCGGTGCTCCTTGTTGGTGAAACGGGTACAGGCAAGGAACTTATTGCACGTGCCATCCACGAACTCTCACAGCGTGGAAGCGGACCGTTTGTCCGAGTGAACTGTGGAGCTCTGTCGGAAAGCCTTTTAGAGAGCGAGTTATTCGGACATGTTCGCGGATCCTTTACTGGAGCCGTAGCAAATAGAGCCGGCCGGTTTGAAGCCGCGCATACGGGAACAATTTTTCTCGATGAAATTAACTCAACAACACCGAAACTTCAGGTAAAACTGCTCCGAGTATTACAAGAACGTGAATTCGAACGTGTTGGGGATACCGAAACCATTCAGGTCGACACTCGTGTGATAGCTGCGAGCAATCGAGAACTTCTTGATGAAGTTGCAAAAGAAAACTTCCGTGAGGATCTATACTATCGACTGAACGTGGTACCAATTTATCTGCCACCACTTCGTGGACGGCGGACCGACATTCCTCTTCTTGTTGAATACTTCCTGAAAACCTATTGTCGTGAAAATGCACGCGATGCTATGACAATACATCCATCTGCAATGGAGGCCCTGAACCGACATCATTGGCCAGGCAATGTTCGTGAACTACAAAACGTTGTTGAACGATGTGTGATTATGTCCGACAGTAGTGAGCTTACGCTAGAAATTTTACCACCAGCTTTTCGTGGCGAGCAGTCTGCTGTTGCCATGCCTGGCCGGGGTGGTGATCTCGACAGCCTTTCACGTGATCTTGTTGAACAAGGCATGGCATCCGCACCAGACGGCGATGTAAATTTGTTTGATCGGGTTGTTAGTCGTGTGGAAAGAGAACTCATCGCCCAGATGCTGGCAGCCTGCGATGGGGTGCAACTCAAGGCAGCTGCAAGACTGGGAATTAATCGAAATACACTACGAAAGAAGCTGCTCGAGCACGGACTCGATGAGTCAACTGAAGAGTAAGTGCTTCCGGCAGTCGTTCTTGTTGGCAACGCAAGCGGACTGAACAACAGACTCGCATAGTCCGTTCCTAGGCTTCAGCCATTTCACGAGCATGATAGCTCGACCGAACAAGAGGACCTGACGCAACTTGCTGAAAACCCATG
>JBDOMQ010000039.1:0-9048 GCA_039831725.1 Pirellulales bacterium | reverse complement strand
TGGTTGCGTTCGACACAATAATGCAGGGTGCTACAAAGTCTGTAGAAGAGGCAGCGGTTCTTGAAAGCAGAGCCTTCTGTGAGTTGACGCAGACGTCAGTCGCAAAACAACTTGTTCGCGTGTATCGGCTTGGTGAAAGAAATCGAAGAGACTGTGGCCTTGGCGAATCGGTTCAATTGACTTCGGATGAATCGGTGCATGTGAACGAGGTGCACAAACCATCAATTGTCGGCGCGGGCATCATGGGTGCTGGCATTACAGCGCGTCATGTGCGTTCAGGGTTCGTTACAAAGCTTGTTGACATCGATGCTGAGATACTTGGGCAGAGTGTTCCCGCTATCTTGGAGGAGGCTGCATGGGACCGTTATTACCAGAAGACAGATCAGGAGAGAGTAAGCGAGTTGACAGGTCGTCTCATGTCCTCAACACAGCTTTCCTCAATTGCGGACACAGATATTGTAATAGAAAGTGTGATTGAACGGACTGACTTGAAACGACAAGTGCTTGCAGAAATTGAATCCACAGTTTCTCCAAATACTATTATTTGTACCAACACATCAACGAATCCTATCGCAACGCTTGCCGACGTGTTTTCTGATCCAACACGTTTTTGTGGCATGCATTTCTTTAATCCTGTCAGAAAGATGTCTTTGGTTGAAGTCATTCGTGGTCCAGATACCAGTGACTCAACAGTTGCTTCGGTCGTTCTACATGCGAAAAGACTAAAAAAAGTTCCAGTTGTTGTTCAAGACAGCCCTGGGTTTCTTGTCAATCGAGTTCTGACACCATACCTGCATGAATCAGTTGAATTGTTACGGGAAGGAGTAGAACCGTCACGAATTGACAAAGTCTCTCGACGATTTGGAATGCCCCTTGGGCCACTTGAGCTCTATGACATGGTTGGCCTTGATACGGCATTCTATGCAGGGCTGGTCATGGCAAATGCTATCGGTGATCGCATTGATGCCTCGCCTGTCATACCAGCGCTTGTCAAATCTGGTTGGTTAGGTCGCAAAACAGGGAATGGATTTTATAGATACAAGAGTACTGGTCACGATGCAAAAATTGAATGTGTTAATGAGAAACTCGGTGACTTAATCGATCCATATCGTTTGGCAGAACAGCAGATGACTGATGATCAAATTTGTGACCGATTGTTTTTGCCGATGTTGCTCGAATCACTCCTTGTTCTCGATGAAGGTATCGTTCGGGATGGATGTGATATTGACCTCGCCGTTATTCATGCACTTGGGTTTCCGGCGTTTCGTGGTGGAGTGCTTGCATGGGGTGATTCTGTTGGTGCAGCTGAAGTTATTCGTCGGCTTGATCAATTCACTTACCTTGGGCCACGAATGGCACCACCGGCACGGCTCCTGGCTCATGTTGAATCAGGACGCCCTTTTACAGTAGTGGAAGAAGCGGGGTGGCAATCAGGAAAACCATTGAAGGGCGAAAAATGACGCGATTTTCCCGCTCCCCAGAAAATACTCCGGTTGTTGTGTCCTGCTGTCGAACAGCAATCGGTCGGTCTGATGCACACCACGGTGTTTTTCGAAAGGTTCGTGGTGATGAACTGGCTGCTTTGGCTGTATCCGAAGCGGTTACAAGAGGAGAGGTTCCACTGGAATGTATCGAGGATGTTCTTGTTGGTGTTACCCAGCAACGAGGAGAACTTGGTGGTAATGTAGCCCGTACGATAGCCATGCTTGCAGGACTGCCTTTTGGTGCAGCGGCATGCACAGCCAATCGTCTGTGTGGTTCATCGCTACAAGGTTTGTCACAGGCATGCCACTCAATCATGGCCGGTGCAGAAGACGTTCATGTTGTTGCAGGTGTCGAGCATATGCAACATCTGCCAATGAATTCTGAAATTGATTTTCATCCTCAAGCTTTTTCAAAGTCCAGCCGTGCAGTCCTTTCAATGGGCCTGACGGCCGAATACCTTGCCTCCAGTCGTGGCATTAGTCGCAAAGTACAAGAAGAATACGCACTTGAAAGTCATCGTCGAGCAGCACAAGCATCAGACGCTGGATTGTTTAAGAGCGAGATAGTCGAGTGCCAGGGTCTGGATACCAACGGAGCACTTGCGGTCATTGATCGTGATCAATCGATTCGTCCTGACGCAAACCTGGCAGCGATGGAACACCTCAGCCCAGTGTTTCTGCCAAAACTAGGGAGTATCACAGCGGCTACAAGTGCACCGATGAGTGACGGTGCAGCTGCAATGGTTGTAATGTCGGAAGCAACAGCACGACGTTATCAAATCACTCCGATGGTTCGTGTGCTATGTACAGCGGTTGTTGGAATGTCACCAGCCTTGATGGGAATGGGGCCGGTATCTGCCACTCGTAAACTACTCCATCGTTCCGGAATTCATTTGCGAGACATTGGACTCTTTGAAATAAATGAAGCTTTTGCAGCCCAGGCGATTGCATGTATCGATGAGTTAAAGCTTGATTATGACGGAGTTAATGTTTGTGGCGGTAGTTTGGCTATTGGACATCCGCTCGGAGCAAGCGGTGTCCGTATTTCCACAACACTTATTCACGCAATGCGAGAACGTCAGGTTCGCCTTGGCTTGGCTACGATGTGTATTGGTCTTGGGCAGGGAATCGCAGTTGTTTTTGAATTGATCGAATAATTTTCCTGGGGTGTGCTGTGTTGGTAGAACGAATGAATCTATGTTGCTCTTTCCCGAGAATTACGGTGTCGCAGTATCCTGCTCAATGTTTTCACTAAGATTGGTTTATGGAAAAAACCTTGCATCACGCAGCCGAATCTACTCCTAATAGCTTGGCTAATGGACACATGCCGTCATCATTAGCTCAACTTCTGCTTGAACGTTGTCATTCGAGTTTTGAACGTCCTGCAATAATTGATGCTAGTACAGGTGAGACGCTTTGTTGGGGACAACTACTGCAACAATCAATCAGAGTTGCTGAACGAATTGAGGCTGCCGGTCTGAGGTCAGGCGATCGAGTGCTTCATATTGGCCCGCATACCGCAGCGTGGCCGATAGTTGACTTTGCCTGCTTGCTCAGTGGTGTTGTCCATATAGCACTTCATGCAGAGGAAAGTCAGTCAGAACAAAATCGTCATCTACAATTATTTCAGCCACGCGGGTTGATTTTTTCAGGTGGAATTTCTCATCCGCGCGTAAGCCAAAGAGGGGTGCCTCTTCTTGAGGTGCAAACAGACTGGCGAGCGAACCATGTACCGCACGGACTTGTCTGCAACTGCCTGACTGAACGAGTCAGACAATGCGACCCGGATGGGCCAGCCACGGTGCTTATTTCTTCAGGCACAACAGGTCGCCCAAAAGGCTTTGTGCACAGTCAGCGATCGTTGGTGACCAATGCAGTCGCATCTGCAGCGGAGTTCTTAGAGGAACCGGATGATGTCCGGCTTTCGTGGCTGCCTCAAAGTCATGCGTTGGCACGAGTTGGTGATCTGTACACGACACTTGTCCGAGGAGGTGCCCTGAATATTGTTCGTGATCGCCGCAAGATTCTTGAGGCATGTAAACAGATTCCCCCAGCGGCAATTCTCGGGGTTCCAATCTTTTATGACAGATTGGCACGAACTGCTCAGCAAGGAACAATTACAAGCCTTGTTGATGCATTAGGAGGTCGGGTACGCGTTTGTGTTTCAGGTGGTGCTCCACTTCGTCGCTGGACAACTCGCATCTTTCAGCAGCACGGTGTGCCTTTGGTTGAAGGGTACGGCTTGGCTGAAGCAGGTCCTGTTGTAGCTGTGTCAAATCCACGATGTGAGCAAACCGGTGCCGTTGGCTATCCATTACAAGGTATTGAGGTTGCGATCTCCGATGGAAGCGTACGTTCAGGTGAGGTGTTAGTGCGGACTCCGTGCCGTGCATTAGCTGTAATTGACCCATCTCATGGTCCGGAAGAATCTCCAATTGATAGAACAGAGTGGTTGGAAACAGGTGACAGAGGTGTTTTTGATGATGACGGCCAGCTAAGAATTACTGGACGAATTGATGATGTGCTGACACTAGCCAACGGTACAAAGTTGTTACCGGCTGATGTGGAGTCAGTGTTGCTCGAAGAGCCGGCGGTAGCTCAAGTCTGTGTTGCAGGCGAAGGGCTTCCCTGGCCGGTGGCGTTCATAGTGCCGGAACCAGTGACAGTACGGGCTCTTCTTAAGCGATTTCGTTGTAGAGTGTGGAGTCGTAAACAGGCTCTTTCTCACCCTAAGATACTTCGCTGGTTTTCTCATAGACTGGCTGAGCAGCAGAAAGATTTGCCTCGTCGAATATGCATCAGACGATTTCTACTTGTCGATCATCCATTCGACATGGCACATGGTGAGGCGACAGAGTCCTTTAAGATAAAACGTCGTAGTATCGCTGAGCACTTTGCATCATATATCCGCTCGTTTGAGCCACAAGCAGCCGGTACGAAAGCAAGCCTTCTACCTGGAGTTGGCACAATTAACTATACAAACTACCGGTCTTCTGAAAGAACAGAGTCAATTTCGTTGTCCCAAAGTTTATCTCAAACCAATTGGCTCACTTCAGCATTCTGGGGAGAAACAGATTCTCCTGAAAACGGAAGTGGATTTGCTCATGCTGCGGAGCAGATGGGGGCAGGAATGTCCGGCGACATTTCTACCATCGTAGATAGTGCCAAAGACGCTATCGAAAACCTTCGTAACAATGACGAGCTTTATGAAAAGGTAGAGGGTGAAATATTACCCACAGCTCCGTTAGCTGATGCACCAACGCCGCCAACGGGCAAACTTTCAGAATCTGCAGAGCGAGCTATTAGTAAAACAGGTGTATGGGGTTTGTCTGTACCACAGAGATACGGTGGGTCCGGCTGTAGCTATACAGAGCTCATGCAAGCGATTACGCATCTCGCGGGCGTCAATCCTACGGTCTCTGGATTACTATCAGTTCACTCAACAATTGGTGCTATTTCAGCACTCACTGCATTCGGTTCGGATGACCAACGCCAGCACTGGTTACCGCGATTAGCGGAAGGAAACCCGATGTCTGTTTTTGCTGCAACCGAGCCTGATGCGGGGTGCGACCTTCATAGGGTCGCAACGCAACTTGAGTATGACGGAAAACAGTTTCGACTAACTGGGACGAAGATGTTTATTACCGGTGCAACGTATGGTCGCTTGGTCAAACTTTTGGCTATTTCGGAAGGCAAGCCTGTTGTTGTTCTTGTTAAACTTCCTCGTTCGGATACACCACACTTCACGTTGCAGCGCTATGGTCTTCATCCGCTCAAGCACGCTCACAACAATGCCCTGAACTTTAAGCAATTTGCAATAGATTCTTCATGTGTGCTACATCCCGGCAAATCTTTAGATGGTCGAGAAAGAAATGGGATGTCCATTGTTTGGCATGGACTCAATCGTGGGCGCGTGGCACTTGCTGCACAAGCAGCTGGAACAATCGGCCTATTGTTGAATCATGCTGTTGTATTTTCAAGCAAGCGACATACCTGGGGGCAGCCTATTCAGAAGAGGGAGCTTGTGCTCGGTCGTCTGGGAAGAATGGCATCTGCGAGACTTGCCTGTGAAGCTTTGTCTGGCTGGTCAGCGTCGGTAATTGATGGTGGCGGATCGGGAGAACTTGAAGCCATTCTAACCAAGGTTGTAGCAGGTCGTTGCCTGCGCCAGGTGGCGGTTGATGCTCTAGGAATTCATGGGGGCCGCGCATTTCTCGTTGGTCATCCACTCGGGGATTCATTTCATGATCATTTTGCCGCAGGGATCTATGAAGGTGAAAATGACTTACTCGGATTAGCGCTGTTCAAGGGTCTTGCAAAGCAGCACCCGCTCGCGTTGAAGAAAAATTTTCTGGAATGGATGCGATGGAGGTGTTCACGGAGCCTGAATCATTTTTCCGCCAAGGAAGATGCAGCACTTTTAGACGGTGAACTTCGTGATTTGGCGATTCAAGCTCGTCGTGGTCTTGTTGCCATGAGCCTCCAGGCCGATCGGCTTTTGAGAAGGCATGGCAGAATGCTTGCTGACAAGCAACTGATACTTGCAAATCTTTCCGATCAAATCCAAGATTTTATTTCATGTCTTGCTGTTATTCACGTTGCAGACAGGAGGGCCGATAGTGCTTCGGTTCATGCTGCAGTATGTTGGTGTCGTCCTGTGATCATGAAATTCCTTGGAAAATCGCTCGGTTCCCGTGACTACCAACGACTTGCAGAACTCGGTCGTCTTTCCGTCGTAAGTCATTCGGGCTAACTCCGAGTTAGGGGTAACTTGTTGTAATTGCTGGCCACCATGAGCAGAGATACCAGGCTCTGGGTGTGGTCCATTCGACAAGCATTTCCAAGCTGTTGAATGAGCGTGCTTGAGAGGCTCCACCAAGAAGCTCATCGAAGATTCCTTGTGGTTTTTTATACTGAATAACTCGTGTCGATTCTTCTTCAAGATCAGCCAGGACGACTGCTCTTGCGATCGCATCTTCAAGAAAACCAATCTTATCAATGAGTCCAAACGTAATTGCCTGATTCGCTGTAAAGACCTGCCCGGTAGTAACCTCCTCAATGGCTTTATCATCAAGTTTTGGGCGGCCTTTGCGGACAATATCTTTAAAACGAATAAACATTTCATCAACAAGACCCTGAACAATGCCTCGTTCTTTCGTGGCAAGCTCTGGCGAGCGGTCTTTCGTAACACTCAGCATCTCTTTGAGAGGGCCACTCGTAATCGAGTCATCCGTGACATCAAATCGCTTGAGCAGTTGCGAGAAGTCAAAATGTGGAACTATTACACCGATTGAACCAGTGATTGTGGAGGGTTCAGCAAAAATTGTGTCATCTTGGCCGCCATTAGCCATTGCTACGTAGTACCCTCCGCTGGTTGCAATACTACCCATACTTACAACGACAGGAAGATTTCGTTCAGTGGCCAGTTTTTGTATGCGGTAATGCAGTTCGTCACTACCGCTTACTGTTCCACCTGGTGAATCAACACGCAACACTATTGCGCGTATAGATTCATCGGCCTTGACTTGATCTAATTGATCTCTGGCAAACCCATCACCTCCCATAATAGTGCCACGAATCTCAACAATAGCGACTTTATTCGAAGCCAACTCTGACAATGAATGGTACTGCTCAATAACTTTTGGGTTAGTTTGAAAATATTCAGCGTTCGCTCCTAAGGCCACTGCCGCGACGACAACGGAAATTCCAGTGATAATCCATGCCAGTCGTCCTCTCCATCGGTCCCAACTACGTGGCCGTGCGAGGGCAGCATTCGAGGATTCCGTAGTGATGGTGTCGGGCATGATTGTCTCCTTAGGGGCAAGGATTTTGTCTTTCTAGTTCCGAAAGCAGCCGGCAAATGGTCGGTTTTGCTTTTTTGTACCAAAGTGCAACACGAACCGAACGTTTCTTGTTACAGTTCGACGTTGCCAGTTTCCAGTAATTATCGCTACCTTAACATCCTCGCGAAAACTGTGTTCAGATTTGTTTTTTTGTAGCCCCCTTTCAGGAGTAATTCACCTTGTTTGTCTGTGTCAGTACTGAATGTTTTCCCAACTTGCCGCTTGATCAGGCGATGGAACGTCTAGCAGAACTCGAGTTTACGGCAGTCGAAATTGACATACACGAAGGTGGTACGCATCTTCAGCCTGAAGATGTACTTGAGAACGGAGATGCCGCGATAGCCGCTTGCAGTGACCTTCAGCGGCTTCGCCCCGTTGCGCTATCCTTTGCAGCACCAGAAGATGCGAAACTGTACGATAAATTTGATGCCTGTTGCCGTCTGGCAAAGACGCTCGACATTGTCACACTCGTTGTTGAAGCATCCGAATTGGGCACTCCATTCAACGGTGAGATTGAGCGTTTGAGAAAGTTTGTTGCTATAGCCGCTTCGTATGGAATGGTCGTTGGCGTCAAGACAGCCTCTGATCGAATGACACAAGATGCTGAAACGACGGCGTCGCTTTGCCGAAATGTGCCTGGGTTGGGTGTAACGCTCGACCCCAGCCACTCAGTATACGGACATAAAAAGCCTACCTCCTGGGACTCAATATTGCCGAATGTTTGTCATGTTCATCTGCGAGATTCACGTGCAGATGAATTTCAGGTGCAGATTGGTAAGGGCACGATTGAATATGGGAGAATTGCCACTCAACTCAGTCGTGTTGGGTACGACCGTGCATTGGGCATCCATCTACCTCCGCTTGCAGGCATAGATCAAGTGGGAGAACTTCGGAAGATGAGGCTGCTGCTGGAAACACTTGTCTAGCCCTGTTGCTGAGACGGAGCAACTCATCAGCGCTTGAAAGAAACGGCTTGAATGCTTGCCCTAACGTAGGAGACTGCCCGTTGATTCAACGCGAGTAGCCATTTCTGCATACGCCTGTGACTTTTCAGTGTCGCCTTGCTCTGCATACATCGTTGCCAGGTTTCCGTAGGCCACTGACAATGATTGTTCTTCAAGCTTTTCGCGATCGACTGCCTCAACCATGAAGTCCACTCCTGTGCGGCTTAGGTCGATTGCGTCGTCGCGTCTCTCAACTTGCCAATAAGAGATCGCCATACTGATGAAGGACTCACCAACGCGTCCCAGTTCATTGTCCTGAACAACCTGTTCGTTTTGATTCCACAATGGAATTGTTTTGTCAAACCACGTTACGGCTGTGGCATGATCACTATTGCGGAGACTATGCATGATACCGATTTGGAACATCAGGTCACCAAGGTCTCGTCGTTCGGCCGCTGTTAATTCACGGTGCTCAGCACCGCGTTCAAGATATGCAACAGTGAGCGTGGCATTGTCGAGCATGTCCTCGGCATCACCTCGTTTTCGAGCTGCCTCAAGAGCATCGTTGAGCCCACATCCAACCTGCCAATCTACCTGTCTTCTTCTCCAAGGATCGGTGACAGAATTATTCATCTGCTCTCTGGTTGCAAGGAGCCGTTTTACCCAAGGTACAGCTTCAATCGAGTTGGCTGAGCCAGCAGCAACAGCTAGAACACCGCATGTCAAATCAAGTTCGAGACGGTCCCTACTCGGATCTTTTGAATCAATTTTTTCAAC
>JBDOMQ010000009.1:0-9114 GCA_039831725.1 Pirellulales bacterium | reverse complement strand
GATCATCACTTTGGCATGCGGTAAAGAAAATCGCTTGCCAGCGGCACCTCCAGCGAGTAGCACGGCACCACCACTGGCGGCAAGACCAACGCAGTAAGTTGCTACTGGGCACGAAAGAATCTGCATTGTGTCATAAATTGCCATTGTTGCGGTGACGCTGCCGCCAGGTGAATTGATATAGAAATGAATGTCTTTTCGACGATTTTCACTCTGAAGATAGAGCAATTTCATGACAAGCTCATTTGCATTGCCATCATAGATTTCACCCTGTAAAAGAATGATTCTGTTTTCCAACAGAAGATCACCAAGAGTCATCTGTCGCTGCCGTTGGTAGTCTCTATAAGCACTGGCAGCACTTGGATCAATTGGTGCGTTCGATGATGGTAACGATAACCTTTGAGCAGGCATGAGCAACTTTCAGAAGTGCGTATGAGTAAATCAAAAAATAATTGAAAAATTATGAAGATGAGTCTTCATGTGTAAGTGGTGTGGTCGGAATTTCATCTTCGCCAGCGGCAACACCGCAGACGGCGTGGTCAATAGCCTCAGCATCCGGTTTCGGAAATTCAAAAGGTATGTCTTCAAAGTTGGCCTGTGAAGTGACCAGGTCAATAGTTTTTCGTTCAATAATTTGATTACGAAGCACATCCATAAGACCTCGTCGCTCAAGGCTCGCACGCACACGCCGTGGCGATTCGCCTGATTGAGCAGCGATGGCTTTGATTTCTGCTTCATAGTCGGCAGCAGAATCAGTGACATTCTCAGACTCTGCAATTTTTTCCAAGATAAAATGTTCTTTCAACGAGCGTGCTGTGCTTGCCATTACTGACTGACGAAGTTCATTGACGTACCGACGGATCGAGTCATCATCGAAACCACTCCGACGAAGTTCGAGAATTGACCGCTCCAGCTCTCGTTGGCTCTGGCGACGTAATAAGTCAGGTGGAAGCTCCCAGCTAGCCGAAGCTGTTAGCGACGCCGAGACCTGTTGCCTAACCTGCTTCCTTTGGTGCCATTCGAGTTGGTTGTGGAGTTGCTTCCGCACAGCCTCGTTCAGGTCAGCTGCTGACTCAAAGTTACCTAACTCTGTAAGTAGGGCGGCAGTCATTTCAGGCATTTCAAATCGTTTGACATCCAGAAGTTGAATTTCCAAAGTGACTGTTTTTCCGCGAAGATTTTCAACAGCTGCTTCCTCAGAAATCGATATTTCGGATGTGACATTCTCGCCAGGCTTCAATTTGGACACAAGTTTGTTGAAACCATCGAGTTCTGCATCGGCAAGAGAGAGTTTTGGACGGACAACGATTTCCATCTCTTCTGCATGAGAAAGCACCTTCCCATCGTCATCAGTGCATTTTAGATTTGCAACGATGAGGTCCCCTTGTTTGGGAGACCCCTTCGCTGGAACGAGTCGACCTCGCTCTCGTAGGAGATTGTTTACAGCTTCCTCTACGTCTGTATCAGAAATTTCTCGATTCGGTCGCTTGATAGAGAGCCCTTTCCACTCGGGCATCTCGAATTCTGGTCGTACTTCGATGGAAAATTCAAAGGTCATTGGCCCATCATCTGGCAGAATGACAGCAGCAATATCAAGGTCAGGCTCACTGATTGGAGCAAGGTTTTCCTGTTCATTAACACGCGCGAGCGCGTCATTCAGTAGCTTGGACTGAATCTGATCGTTTAATTCTGTTTTGAACTTGCTGCCCACGAGTTTGCGTGGGGCTCTTCCGGGACGGAAGCCAGGCAAAAGGGCTGTTGGCATGAGATCGCCAACGGCCTCTTCGTAATACCGGTCAATTTCTTCTCGAGGAACAGAAACTTTCACTTTTCTTTGGCACGTGGAAGTTTCCTCCACAGTCACATCAATTTTGAGTAGCTGAGGATCGGCAAGGGCTGTTGAATCGTCTGACATCTTTGTCCTGTGAAAAAGTGTAAGAGAAAAGTACGTGTTTGTGTCGGTAAGTCAGTGTGGGCTACAACCCCAATACGCGGTTGGAGACCACTGGTTATGACAACCATATCCACAGAGGAGAGCGGGTGATGGGATTCGAACCCACGACAACCACGTTGGCAACGTGGTGCTCTACCAACTGAGCTACACCCGCATTTTGTTCTTCTCAAAAGTAGTCGCTAATATGACAGCCACTAACTCCCGAAAACCCCGTGATTATAGGGTATTGAGTGCTTGTCGCAAGGTCATACCTCGCGTTCTCGGTCTGATTTCTGCTGAAACGGAAAACTTAGCTGGGGCATTTGGAAAATTGGACTCAGAGTGGATAATCGAAGTGTTTTGGCACCTCAGGCGAGGAAACTGCCGCAGTTGTCGCTACCATTGAAACCCAGCACACCTCAAACCCTAGTATCCTGTGTCAGGTTCTGAACCCGTACAGGCCTCATCTCGGATTGCCAAATGAAGTTGCAATTGGTCTTTAAAACAGCAAAGTCTGGCGGGAAAAAGCCTCGTACGTACGACGTGAAACTCCCAATTATTATCGGCCGAGGGCAGCAGGCATCATTTCGAATTCCTCATGGACAAATTAGTCGTCGTCATTGTGAACTACTTGAGTCGAAGGGATCTGTCTTTATCCGTGATCTCGGCTCAACAAATGGAACGATGGTGAAAGGTACGATGCTGCCCAGCAAAACAAAGGTTCCTATCCGTTCCGGTAGCGTAATTCGATTAGGCGACCTTGCTTTCCGGATCAATTATGATGAACCAAATGACGGTCGTGCTGCACAAGAAGCCGAGGACTCATTTGAGGAGGCAATTGACTTTCTTGAAGCAGAACCAGAAGGAAAAACAGTTGAGGCATTTGCGGAGTCAGGCCTGCAGCCAAGCACGGACAAAGTACTTGAAGAGGCATCCCTTGACGATGATCTCTTTCTAGAAGCAGATGAAGAACTGAACGCCGATGACGACGACTTTCTAGACAAGAAGAGTAGTTCTCAAGAATCTTCAGGTACTTTATCGGATGATGACATCGATGATTTCTTAAACGATATCTGATAATTAATACGTTCAATTAGGTAAAATTATTTCAGTTGAAATAAAACACTCCTAAAACTTTTGGATTGTTAACTTTATGCAAGACCAAGATAACGAATCTCGTCCCCTTACGATTCGTGACTTAGCACATGCTAAGCAGAGTGGTCGTCCGATAAGTATGGTTACTG
This sequence comes from Pirellulales bacterium, assembly GCA_039831725.1. Lineage (GTDB taxonomy): Bacteria > Planctomycetota > Planctomycetia > Pirellulales > UBA1268 > UBA1268. Next base: position 5,940 of record JBDOMQ010000009.1, on the reverse strand, counting down.
CCTATGACTGGTGGTCGGGTAGTCTCGCTGATTCCGCCGGTGTCGATTGTGTTCTCGTTGGCGATAGTCTCGCAATGGTGGTGGCTGGTCGGGAGACAACACTTTCGGCAACAATTGAACAGATGATTTATCACGGAGAAATTGTTTCTCGTGCAGTTCAACGCGCTGTTGTATTTGTTGATCTTCCATTTCCCTTACAGCATTTGGGCGTTGGGAAAGCAATTGAATCTGCAGCTAGAATTCTGCAGGAAACAGGGTGTCAAGCAATCAAGCTTGAAGGAACATCAGGCCAACAAGATGTCATAGCCGGAATCGTTGAGGCTGGAATTCCGGTTATGGCCCACGTAGGACTTCGTCCTCAGGCGGTACATCAACTCGGTGGATATCGAATCCAAAGAGACAGAGAACAGCTTCTCGCGGATGCGACAGCGGCAGCAGCAGCAGGTGCATGTGGCGTTGTACTTGAATGCGTGCCTGCGAAGCTAGCAGCAGAGATAACCTCTGCAATACAAATACCAACAATCGGGATAGGAGCCGGACCTGACTGTAATGGTCAAGTTCTTGTCCTGCACGACTTAATTGGTCTTTCTATCGATCGCATACCTCGGTTTGTTAGGTCCTATGCCGATACGAAGGGAACTATTTTGGATGCTGTAACCTCATGGCGACAGGATGTTGAGTCCAAAAAATTTCCTGGCGAATCAGAGACCTTGGCTTAGGCGTTCGTTTCTGCTTCCATCAAAACGGAATACCGTTAAGGGTCTACAAGCAGATATTTCTTTTTCCTAAGGCAAGACCACTTCATCGGAAATAACAACAGGCTTACTAGCTCGTATGGTCTGTGGTGAACTAACAGATCCAGGGATCATGCTACCTCCAGCGAGAGGGACACCATTGCCACAGGTGTTGCATGTATTGACCGGTGCACACGGTTGACAACCAGGTGCACTACATGGTCGCATCGCAGCCGGTGCAGCAACTGGAGGCGGAATTGCGCCGTTCGGTGTGAAGCCTGGCGGCAGATGCCCGAAGCACCGTTCGTACTTCCAGACTTCAAATTTTATGTAACGTTCCTGAAGGCTTTTGCAGCCAGTAAGCCCTGCGGCGGCCAGCACTACTGGCACGCACGCGATGGCTCGATAGATCCACGGCGTCCTTGACATTAATCCGTACTCCCTGTGGTGAAGCGGACCTACGAGGACCGCCATTCTTGTGGATGAACTAGCTCTCAGCATTTCTGAGAAGCCTAGCAACACTACACCACACCACGGACGGGGCAAGAAAAGTGAGAATAAATTTTGCCGTAGACAGCACAAGATTTCTCTTGCCGTTATTATTAGCCCTTACGATGACGAATCTTCGCCCGCATACGTCGTTTCTTTTGCCCGAGTTTTCGGCGTCCCTTACCTGACTTCTTCACTCCCATTAACTAGTCTCCGCTGTATCTTTTGGAATGTTCGTTATTTTCCGCACCATTTAGCCGAGGCTGTGTAGCCACTGCCGAAATCGTATTAGAATACACCAAGCGGCCATTGCAAGGTTTCACTCGGTATTCCGTCTCTCGTTGGCCCCATTTTCATCCTAACATGATCACTTTCTTCCCAACCTATGCCCAGTGGATCGAGACCACAGGCGTCTGGCGGGTTAACATTCACGGCATGGTCACTCGGCCACTTCCAGTGGCTAGTCGTCGGCGAACGGTGGCTTACGCAGTTGTGAAGAGACTTTTAAAATTGGATGAAGGTCAACTTCGATCACCAATTTTTAAGTCCCGTTCAGAGGCATTTCTGTTTCAGCGAATAGCAGGGCAGTCCGTTGGAATCACGCTTGGCGGAAAAAGAATAGACGTCGGCACCTCCAAGCGTACTGGCCACTTTGGAACAACCTTTGATCTTGATGACCAAACAGTGTGTGAAAATACAGTGGAAACCCCGTATGGGCAAAAACTTTGTTTTGAATCAGTGGATGAAGACATTGACTCGAGGGTTCAGACGATCACAGGCTCCGTTCAATTGATCCATGCGAGTGGACTCTCAGTCGTTTCTGATATTGACGATACGGTCAAACTTACAAATGTTGCAGATCGTCGAGAACTCTTGGCAAATACCCTCTTACGGGAATTTGTACCAATCCCAGATATGGTCGATCTTTATGAACGATGGTCCTTGTCTGGGGCAGCATTTCATTACGTATCAGCTAGCCCTTGGCAGCTCACAAGACCGCTCAATGATTTTTTTCATTCCGCAGGCCTCCCAGACGGATCAATGCATCTAAAGCTTTTCGGCCTCAAGGACTCAACTCCACTGGGGAGAATGCGTTCTTCCAAAAAGTCGAAACAGGATGTAATCATCGAAATAATAGATCACTTCCCAAATCGGAAATTTATTCTTGTTGGGGATTCAGGAGAACGAGATCCGGAGGTCTATGCAAACGTAGCTCAGCAGCGTCAAGCTCAGATAGCAGGTGTTGCGATTCGTCGTGTTTCTAGCAGAAGGTCCAAGCAAAAAGTGGAATCTGCCCTCAAGATTCTTGCACACGCTGTGCCCAGTGACAGGTTGCGAGTGTTTACTACAGCAGATGAAATAAGTGACCTTATCTTGGCGGGAGAAAAGTTTTAGGCGTCATTTTCAAAGGCATTCTGAAAATGCTCAATAATTGGTGAATCACCAGAACGCCAAAAGAGCCAACGGTTTTGGATTGACGCAGGACCCGTGAAAAGAACAGTAACAACGTCTAGCCGGAAAGAATAATCCTCAAGTCGATGCCGCTTTATATAGGCATTTGCTAAAGTACAAATGCGCTGTTTCTTTCGTGTGTCGATTGTTTCAGTAGGATGACCACGTTCAGTAGTCGTTTTAGAACGTACTTCGATAAAGACAACCGTACGTTTATCGAGAGCGACGATATCGATATCACCGCGGAGAATCCGCTCCCGGTGCGCTACTATTTTATAGCCCCGTTTTCGAAGATAACGGATGGCTTCTTGCTCACCTCGAAGGCCAATTGTTTTGCGAGTGGCCACTCGAGCCCTCTTTGCGACTATCAGATCACATAAAACTTTTCTGAATCACTTTTATTGCCAAGACACTGACGAAAAGAATCGGTAGCAGTAAAAGGGCACACACTCCCGTACACAGCACCTTACAAATAGCCTTCATTTCAAAACCTTTTAATCATTTGGATTAAAATCATTTCTTTGAACAACCGCATGAATGAACTCACTCACGGCATAATCTTTAACTTCTCGCACGTGTCATTATTTGGTTGCCACGTCGGTTCGTCGTTCACGAAGACGTACGGCTTTGCCTATACGATCACGCAAATAATACAATTTTGCACGTCGTGTAACACCAGATCGCTTCACAACAATCTTTGCGATTTTGGGAGAATGAACAGGGAATTTACGTTCCACACCCTCGCCCGAAACAATTCGGCGAACAGTAAACATTTCACGACTGCCCGCACCACTCCGGGCAATGACAACACCATTGAAGACCTGAGTTCGTTCTTTGTTCCCTTCAAGAATACGATTGTGGACATCTACCGTGTCACCAATTTCAAATTTATCGATTTCTTTTTTGAGACTATTCGACTCGACATGATCGAGAATTTGCTGACTCATTTTAGGATCTCCTGTAAATGTATTGAGCTATTGTGAATTATTTTCTGTGTGCTTCGTTGTATGCCTATGCGTGGCATGAGTCGCCTGTGCTTTTCGCCAATCAGCAATTCGTTGATGGTCACCGGTCAATAAGACCTCAGGTACCTTGAGACCACGATATTCGCGAGGACGCGTGTATTGCGGACCTTCGATGAGCCTTTCCGTGCCTGAGAACGAATCATCGACAGCACTTCTCGAATCACCAAGGACACCAGGTATTAGCCTAGCAACAGCATCAATAATCACCATAGCTGCTACTTCACCACCTGAAAGGACATAGTTTCCAACTGAAATAGCATCTGGATTGAGTGTGTCACAGATGCGTTGATCAAACCCCTCGTACCGTCCACAGAGAAGAATAAGACGTTGTCGTCCAGCAAGTTCCTCAACAATTTGTTGAGTAAGTGGTCGTCCGGAGGGTGTGAGCATTGCAATACTATTTGAGAGATCAGTCGTTTCTGAAGAGTCGCTTTCCGTAAAAAGTGACTCAACGCAGTCAACAACTGGTCCAGGCATAAGAAGCATACCGGGACCCCCACCGTACGGACGATCATCAACTTGCCGATGGACCCCAGTCGCAAAATCACGAATGTTTTTTAACCGGATGTCGAGTAAGCCAGCTTTTTGCGCAGCGCCCAAAAGACTTCCATCAAGAAAGCCCCGAAACATTTCAGGGAATAGCGTAACGACGTCGATCCGCATAGCACGTCCTGCACTCGCCTCACTCGTCAGTTTTTGCTTCAGCTTCTGGAGCCGCTGATGCTGAAGGGGCTTCAGCGGATACGGGCTCATCCGGTGACGCTGCTGCTGGTTCTGTACCTTTGGCATCTTTTGAATCGGTATCAGTCGACGCCTCAGCAGGAGAAGATTCTTCGCTAGAAGTTTCAGTTGAGGCATCTGCTTCTGTTGCTGGCGGTTCTTCTTCAGGAGTTGGTGCCAATATGGGCTCACCAGCTTCCGGTACTATCCGCGGTAGAGATAATCGGGAGCGGGCTTCTTCCATTTCTTTTAGGTGGGTGCCATCAGTGCCGTATTTCTTAATAAGGACTCGTACCTTATCACTTGGCTGGGCTCCAACACTCAACCAGTAATCCACCCTCGTGGCTTTGAGTGCACAACGGGCATTTGTGTCAGGTACACTCGGATCGTATGTGCCAAGTTCTTCGATCACTCGACCATCCCGGGGTGTCCGGCGATCAGTTGCACAAATTCTGTAAAAAGGACGGTGTGTTCGTCCCATTCGTTTCATACGAATTACCACTGCCACGGTATCAATTCTCCAAATTCTGAATTGGTCGGTACTAAGATTCACATACTTTCACCAATACGTGGTGATGTAAGGATGCGAACAGACGCAGATGCGACGAGCCTTCTAAGGTACACCACAACGAGTGGTAGAAAAGGTGGGCATCCTATTTTTCTTGTTCTGGCACGAATCAAAAGCAGGATTCAAGCCTTTTTACATGCAGTATAGAGATCAGCTACGAGCCTCTCGTTTCCGCCGACGGGCCTCTTTTTCCCGCTGTTTTTTGAGTTTTCGCCGTTGTTCTGCCGTCAATCTCTTTCCAGTATCACCCTTTTGTCGACCCAGACGGCCTGACGGATCACCCATTGTAGATTGCATTTTTTGGACTTCTCGCATTCGATCCTTCATGCCCAGGCCCGCCATGCCTTTCATCATCGAGGCCATGCCGTCGAACTGTTTCACGAGATCATTAACTTCTTGAGGCTGAACACCCGCCCCGGCCGCAATGCGTCTCCGTCGTGTCTGATCAATAATGCGTGATGGATTACGTCGTTCGTCAGGTGTCATGGAATCAATGATCCCGAACAGCCGATTGACGTCTTTCTCGAGATCAGCACCGGCTAACGTTTCCTGCATGCCGCCCATTCCTGGGATCATACCGATCACTTTCCCAAGTGGCCCAAGCCGCCTGGTTTGGAGCATCATTTTTTTGAAGTCCTCAAGTGTAAATTCACCTGACTTCAGGCGTTCCTCCTGTCGCTGCATCTCATCTTGGTCAAACTTTCGCTGAGCTTCCTCAACAAGGCTTACAACGTCTCCCATGCCGAGAATCCGGCCGGCGAGTCGGTCAGGATGAAATTCTTCGAGGGCATCAACTCCCTCACCGGTACCCATAAATTTAATTGGTACACCGGTGACACTTTTTACAGATAGGGCAGCACCACCCCGAGCGTCACCATCAAGTTTGGTCATGATGACGCCATCAATTTCAAGCGCTTCATTAAATGCTTTTGCACTTAAAACGGCATCTTGA
>JBDOMQ010000099.1:0-1917 GCA_039831725.1 Pirellulales bacterium | reverse complement strand
TCATAACAAGCCAGCCACCTTCACCTGGTTCAACTGGCTCACCCGAGGCATCAACAATTTCTGGATAAACTCCCGGCAACGGCAACGTGCAACTACCTGGTTTCGTGGGAATACAACCCGGAAGCGGACTCATCATAATTCCGCCGGTCTCTGTTTGCCACCATGTATCGACAATAGGACAACGTTCAGCTCCTATTGTCTCGTGATACCACATCCATGCTTCAGGATTAATACCTTCTCCAACTGTGCCAAGTAACCGAAGGCTCGAGAGATCTTTGCCGTCAATATGCTCGGGGCCCCATTTCATAAATGCCCGAATAGCAGTTGGTGCTGTGTAAAAAATAGTTGGCTTTTCCTCTTCGATAATCTCCCAAAAGCGGCCTTGGTGAGGAGCATCTGGTGCCCCTTCATAAATAAGAATTCCGACGCCAGCCGCTAACGGGCCATACGTGACATAACTGTGCCCCGTAATCCAGCCACAGTCAGCCGTACACCAGAACAGATCATCATCATGAAGATCGAAAACCCACTCCGCCGTTGTTTTTGCCCACAACAAATAACCGGCCGTTGTGTGCTTAATTCCTTTTGGCTTTCCGGTTGATCCACTCGTATACAGAATGAAAAGTGGAGACTCTGAATCCATTGGAACTGGTGCAAAGTCTCCCGATTCATCAGCAATCATGTCATGCCACCACACGTCCCGCCCATCAATCATCGTGACTTCCTGGCCAGTGCGTTTCAGAACAACAACGTGTTTCACTGAGGGCGACTTCTTAACAGCTTCGTCAACGTTTGCTTTGAGTGGTAAAGCACTGCCTCGACGCCATCCGCCATCAGAAGTAATGACAGCAACAGCCTGCGCATCGTTGTTTCGGTCTGCAATCGCTTCACTTGAAAAGCCACCAAAAATGACAGAGTGCACCGCACCAATTCTCGCACATGCCAACATTGAAATGACAAGTTCTGGTGTCATTGGCATATAGATGGAAACAACATCACCTTGTTTCACACCTAAGCGTGATAATCCTGAAGCAGCTTTACTGACTTCTTCTTGGAGTTCTCGAAATGTAATTGTTCGTCGTTCACCAGTAGGCTCACCGACCCATACGATCGCAGTCTTATCACCGAGTCCAGCTTCAACATGCTGATCGATACATGCTGCAGAAGCATTTGTCTGCCCACCCACAAACCACTCTGCATGTGGAGCATTCCATCGCAACACTTCGTCATATGGTTTCATCCACGGCAATGATTGAGCCCGCTCTGCCCAGAAACCATTTGGATCGTTTTTAGCCTGGTCATAGAGGGCTTGGTACGCTTCCATCGAACCGATACGAGATCTGCTTGAAAACTCTTCCGTCGGCGGAAAAGAGCGATGCTCCTGCATCACACTTGCGACTCGCCCTGCCGCCTTATCATTCACTGCCATGTTCTGCTCCTCACCCAATTTTTCAATGGAACTCGTGCCGCACCTCAGCGGGTATCCCCAAAACTTATTCCCAAGCCACGACCAGTTCGTACAGCCGACCCATTCGGATCAACTCGAGAAAGTAGTTTAATCGCCGAAGCAATTTGCACACTCTCAATTTCTGGAGGCCGGTAGCATACCATCTCGCCAAACCGACCTTCATGAATCAGTTGTACGGCTAAAACCCCAAACTCTGTCGCAAGAACCCTGTCGAACGTAGTCGGGCTTCCACCACGCTGAAGATGCCCAAGAACAACGGTGCGAGTCTGCCTGCCTAATCGTTGTGCAATCTCTCCTGCAACAACCTGACCGATTCCACCAAGTTTTACCTGTTCATTCACTTTTGATGATGCCATACAAACCATATCACCGGTCGGTAACGTAGCCCCCTCGGCAACAACGAGTAACGTGTCCCGCCGACCAACTGATTCACGAGCCAAGATTTTTCG
>JBDOMQ010000410.1:0-1935 GCA_039831725.1 Pirellulales bacterium | reverse complement strand
AAACCGGGGTGACTAAAATCGAACTGGGTGAGCGAGAGGAACATGCGCTCACCACTCGCTACTGTTCATGGATTAACTGGATCTACGGCGACCGATTCAATATCGAGTTGTTCGCTCACCTAGAAGGCCGAATCTGGCTCTATCCACTCGATCGAAGTACTTAAAAAGTTGACCGCAAACACGGCACCCGTTCTTTTGAAATTATCACGGTTCATATATTTGTTGCCTTACAGGGTTGGGATGGCCACAGTCCTGGTGAGCCTTTTTGTACGTTGCGCCTTTGCGGTACCGTTTGAAGAAGTGCAAGTTCTTCTCGGACGTTATTGCGTTGACTGTCATGCTGGTGATGATGCTGAGTCGGGTATTGCCATTGATACATATACAGCGAGTCATGCTCGTACAATCGATCGAGAGAACTGGAGAAGAATCCTTCGTCAGGTGCAGGGCAGGGCAATGCCTCCTGATGATGTAGAGCAGCCGTCCGATGAAGAAAGAGACCTCATTGCACAGTGGATTCTTGATGATGCCTTGAAAGTAGATTGTGTTGGTCCCGAGAGGCCAGGTCGAGTAACGATTCGGCGACTGAACAGGCACGAGTACGACAACACAATTCGTGATCTCTTTGGTGTGGATCTCCAACTTGCACAGACGTTTCCAAGTGATGATGTTGGATATGGCTTCGATAATATTGGTGATGTCTTGTCTGTCTCTCCGGTTCTCTTTGAGCGGTATGTCGATGCCGCTGATGAAATTGTCAGAACAATTATCGCCAGTACAGATGTTGAGGCGGCGCCGCGTCGACAGTTTGAAGGGAAGCGTTTTTCTACGCGTGGTCAGGTTACGCGAGACTTTACGTTGGAAGATGCCGGTAAGTACGTCTTGCGGGTACGGGCGTGGGGGGATCAGGCAGGAAATCAAGCCTGTTTCATGCTGGTTGGTTTAGATGGCAAGCCATTGCGAAAAGAACTTGTGCGGAATGATCGGAATCAGCCGACAGACTTTGAAGTAACTCTTGATCTGAACAAGGGTGAGCACCAGCTTGGTGTTGCGTTCCTCAATGATTTCTATCTGAAGTCAGGACCACAAGGAAAAAAACTTGATAGAAATCTCAATGTTGATTCGATTGAGTTGATCGGACCGCTTGGCGTGTTACCCGAATCACTTCCTGAATTCCATACACGATTTTTTCAGCCCCCAATTGATCCCGCCGCAACCGTTACAAAACAGACGGAGGCCATCAAAAAACTGCTGAACCCTCTTGCATCGCGTGCGTTTCGTCGGCGGGCAACGGTCACAGAGATCGAAAGCCTTGGAAGAATATTTTCCTTGGCTCGCCGAAACGGTGAGACCATTGAACGCTCGACACAATTGGCGATTGCAGCCTTACTTGTTTCCCCATCATTTCTTTTCCGCATGGAAATTGATCCAGATCCGGGTGAAGTGCGTGATTTAAATGATTTTGAATTGGCGACACGACTTTCATATTTTCTATGGAGCAGTATGCCGGACGATGAATTGTTTGGTGCTGCTGCACGGGGTGAACTGCATACTGAAGAACAGCTCGTTCAGCAGGCACGACGGATGCTGAAGGTTGATCGAATAGAGGCACTCGTTGAAAACTTTGCAGGGCAATGGCTTCAGCTTCGAGGGCTTGAAGAAGCAAGCCCCAGCCGCAAGAAATTTCCAACCTTTGATAATCAACTTAGAGAGGCAATGCTGCGAGAGACCGAACTCTTCTTTCGTGCCATCGTGTCAGACAATCAGAGTATTTTGAATTTCCTTGACGCTAATTACACGTATGTGAACGATCGCCTTGCCAAGCACTATGGAATTTCAGGAGTATCTGGCCCCGAGTTCAAACGAGTCTCTCTTGAAGGCGGTCGACGAGGCGGTCTGCTTGGGCAGGCCAGTATTCTGACAGTCACATCGGACCCG
>JBDOMQ010000267.1:0-9214 GCA_039831725.1 Pirellulales bacterium | reverse complement strand
GATCACGCCAAGTAACTGCCTGGACCAGAACTTCCCAAAGGTCTGGACTGACTTGTTTTGGAGAAGGTGTTGGTGCCGAATTTGAGAGTTGGCAGAGTTCACTCATTGGTTGATAATCAGATAGTACTTTCTCAAGTCGACTTACCTCATTGAGCGCTGCTGTAATTGCCTTTTCAGCTGCAGGCAGCGTCTCTGCAAATACCGTTACTGTCCACACTACACCCATACACCGCTTAGTACCCTGATAACGACCGAATGAGACTGCATTCGCTGCATTTTGGGCAAAAAGAATTAGGAAAATGAGTGTCCATGAAACCATCTGGGCTGAACAACAAGCTGCATTGCGGTAGAATCGAAATTGTTTTCGGCTTGAGAAGAAGATCACGTGTATATCCGAGCTGTTGATTTTCAAAAAAGGAATATCCGATGGAACCACCTGTCACGATTACCTTTGACTGTACACCATTACGAAGCGTTTCTCGCTTCGATGTACCATTGGATGCATCTCCTGCGTTTCGAAAACGTTTAGAACAGTTTCAAGCGGCTGTCACGAAACACGGTACTCGCAACACATATTATCTTACCGATGCCGTGTGTCATTTTCGATTTACAAATAGCCCAGAAATTGGTTGGGTGAAATTTGTATTCGAGGGTACCGTCATAACTGATGACAATGACAGTCAAACCGTCGGGAGTGATCTCATGATTTGTTTAGATACAGAAACATGTGATTGGCTCACCCAACCAGCTGTTGAATGGCTCAAAAACACCGTTGGTCACGCAGTCGAAATTGAATTTAATCGGTATATTGCGGCAGGTGATCTGTCCAAGGCAATAGATCGAATTGAACGAGATCAAGCTGCCAGCGATGCTGCCGGTGGCTTTCTTGGAATGAATCTCTAAGAATCGTTCTGTTTCACGTACTCTTTCATAAAAATTCATATGTCTGAATCTCCAAAATCTATCTGTCCTGTATGTGGTGGTGACACGCATGAGATTCGTGCCAAACTTCATTGCCGACAATGTGGAATGATTTTGGAAACATGCTGTGAAGGCGGCCCCATGGGTACTCGTCCATGTGACCAACAATCAACATTCTCGGCAGATTCCGAACAACCTGAAGATTTCAAAACAGGTTGAGTTTTTTGATTAGGAAAACTCGATCATTCTTTCATTCGCTTAAAACCACGTGAAGGTTTTGGTGTCGTACGCTGCAGGACGAGACCAATTTTAAGTTCTGGTTGCCTTCACATGTCGAGAGCAACAAATATGCCTGGTTAAAGGCTGTCAGCATAATTTGCCCTCAAGCAAATTCATGATTGTTACAACTTGCATTGGAGGAATTCTGCGGTGACGGGAACGCAAAACACTCATTTGTTGTTATGGATTACAGGAGCGTATCTCTTTTGTGGCGGCAATTTAATTTTCGCACACGATGGATCGACACACACAAAATTATCGACTGAACATCATCAAAACAACTCTGATCCTTTTCAAAACCTTTCACGGGAGAATGACACAAAAGCTCGTGTGCAATGGAAAGACGAAGTAGAGATGCGGGATATTCACTACACGAAGTGGCGAATGGAAGAGCGTGCACACTCATACACAACGAAGAAGTACATGCCTCACACAGAACGGCGATCAAAAAAATACACCGTCATGATTCCTGAAAAAAGAACAAAAATCGTTCAATACGCCACAACGCAATGTCGTTCAGAAAGTCAGCCACAAGAATATCAAGTCAGGATTCCCTTTCAGGAAGAATTCGAAAAACAATACACAGTGATGATTCCAGTGAAACAAGAACGGACAACCGACTGGACCGTGAGGGTGCCATACACTGAAACATTCGAGAAAATGTACACCGTGATGGTACCTGTTGAAGAGAAGAGAACTGAAGAACGTATTATCAAAATTCCTTATGTGGAGAAGATCAATGAAACATATACGGTAAAGATTCCTTATCAGGAAAAAATAATTGCTTTTCGGAGGATAATAAAACGGATACCTGTCAAAACAACAAAAACTGTCACCTACCGTGGTGGTCATTGGAAAATAGAAGCAAAGGAAGTACCAGCAAATAAGCAATACGATTCTGCAGACAAGACCTCTGTTCCAAAAACAATTTTTTGTCGGAAGTGGATACCTACCTCTGAAACTCGAGAAGTTTCAGCAACAATGTGGAAATGCATCGTCGAAGAAATTCCCTACACCACGTATGTAAAAAAATATCGAGAGGAAGAACGGGCTCACACGAAATATATCTGTCGGTATCGTGAGGAGAAGAAAATCTGTGACTACTCCATCACGAAGATGGTGCCTGAAAAACGTACAAAAATTGTCTCCGTGAAAAAATATCGCAATGAAAAACGGACCGGTACATATTCTGTAACCAAAATGGTTCCAGAAAAAAGAACAAAGCTTGTTTGTGTCACACAATATCGGTGGGAAACACGAACTCGCGAACAGCCTTTTCAAACACCTATTCCGAAACTAAAGACAAAAGAAATTGGGTATACCGTCATGGTACCTAGAGAGAAAATATGCACGTACAGAGTTCTCGTTCATGACACAATTACTGAGCAAAAGACCGAGAGATATCATGTACCCGTTCCGTACAGTGTGTCAAAACAAGTACCAATAATTGTTCGTCGTTGTATTGTAGAGCAGGCACGAAACGGCACGACGAGCCAATCCGGTGAGATTCATTCGGGTGATCCAAAACATGCAAAAAAAGCCGCATAGAACCCTAAATTGTTCTGGTTGTATCTCGTAACAAACACCTTGATGTCCTAAGAAGCTTGTTGGTGTATTCTTCGCTTCAGGAAAACAGGCGTTTTTTCTCAATGTTGTAGCGGAGTAATCAATGCACTATTGGCTTATGAAAAGTGAACCAACAACGTTTTCAATTCAGGATCTTGCTCGTTCAAAAAACAAGACGACCTGCTGGGAAGGTGTCCGCAATTACCAAGCCCGTAACTTTCTACGAGCAATGAAAAAGGGTGATCGTGCCATTTTCTACCATTCAAATGCAAAACCCCCAGCGGCCGTTGGTATTGTTGAGGTCGTAAAAGAGTCTTATCCAGATCATTTTGCTTGGAAAGAAGGGCATAAATATCAAGATGTAAAAGCTTCTCCCGAAAAGCCCATTTGGTCTATGGTCGACGTAAAACTTACTCAGATTTTTCCCCAAGAGATATCACTCGAACAATTACGGGGCATAAAGGCTCTCGAGGGCCTCGAGTTGCTCCGTCGCGGCAGTCGGCTTTCAGTCCATCCTGTTTCAGCCACTCACTTCAAAGTGTTTGAACGGCTTGCCAAACAAAAGTAAAACTAGTTCCATGTCATGTCAGTATGAATCACCTCAACGACTAGTAGCATCAACAAACCAGCCTCTTCTAGAAAGCCTCCATTGGCTTGAAGAGGATTTGGATACAATCAGGTCCGATGATCTCTTCAGGCCGGTTCGGGTACGTTTAGGACGACAGTCTGGCACCGTCACACTGAATGATCTCGAACTTATTAATTTTGGATCCAATGACTACCTCGGTTATGCCGGGGACTCCCGTCTTATAAAAGCCTCTTCCAAGGGGGCCTGTTCTGAAGGAGCTGGTGCCGGAGCCAGTCCGCTGGTAAGCGGTCATTCTACTCTTCATGAATCTCTTGGAAAAAATCTTTCTTCACTCTTGGATACCGAAGAGTCACTCATTTTTCCAAGTGGTTATGCTGCAAACACATCAATAATCTCATGTCTCACCGGGCCTCATGATCTGATCGTGAGCGATGCCCATAATCATGCAAGCATTATTGACGGTTGTCGACTTTCCGGGGCGAATGTTCAGATCTACCCACACCGTGATATCACAGCGGCTGCCAGACTACTGAAAAGTATTCCTGCACGACGACGGCTCATCGTGACCGACAGCCTCTTTTCGATGGATGGCACGATCGCACCTTTGGCTGACATAGCTCAACTTGCGCATGACACCAAAAGTATGCTCCTTGTTGACGAAGCACACGCGACGGGCCTTTTTGGAATTCATGGCAGTGGACTCATTGAAGAAGCTGGCATCGCTTCCTCTGTCGCTGTACGAATTGGGACCCTTTCCAAAGCTCTTGGAAGTTCAGGTGGTTTTGTCTCTGGACACCGTACTCTTATTGACTTTCTAAGGCATCGGGCCCGCAGTTGGATGTTTTCTACTGCACATCCGCCTGCATCTTCTGCAGCGGCGATACAAGCAATCACGCTACTGTCAGAGGAACCTTTTCGTCGAAAAAAACTTGCTGAGAATGCAGGCGTACTTCGACAGAAGCTCTTATCGCACGGAGTTGATATTGGCGATGCGGAGGCTCATATCGTACCCGTCTTTGTCAAAACACCACAACGAGCTATTCAAATAGCATCATCACTCGTCCGTGACGGTTTTTTTGTACCCGCTATTCGCCCTCCAAGTGTTCCCAAAGGATCCAGTCTCCTTCGGATAAGCCTGTCCTACCTCCATACTCAAGATACTATTGATTCATTGAGTAACTCGATCATCAAATATGTCTGCATGTGAATCAAACGACTTGTCGAAGTGGTGTGTTATTGGTGCTGGCCCCTCAGGTTTAACAGCACTAAAAAATCTATTGCAGTGTGGTATTCAAGCTGAATGTCTCGAACGTGAAGATGATCTTGGAGGGAACTGGTATTTTGGATCATCAACATCACGAGTGTTTGAGTCCACAAAGCTGATTAGCTCCAAGTCGCTTACTGAATTCACTGACTTTCCAATGCCTCATGATTGGCCTGCATATCCTGATCACAGACAATGTCTTGCATACCTTCATCAATATTCTGATCATTTTGGCTTACGAGAGCACATTCTTTTTCAAAATTCTGTTACTCGCATCACGCCCATTAAGCGCAATCACGTGCGGCAAGGTTGGCGAGTAGATTTTGAAGATGGAACCATAAAAAATTATGCTGGCCTTGTCTTTGCTTCAGGGCACAATCATGAGCCTCGCTTGCCAGATATCACTTCAGACTTTTCAGGTCCGGTGATCCATTCTGCCGAATACAAATCCCCAGACATTCCCCACGTACTAAAAAACAAGAGGGTACTTGTCATTGGGGGTGGCAACTCTGGCTGCGACATTGCTGTTGAGACTTCTTTTCATTCCGCTTTAACGTTTCATTCAACTCGCCGAAACTATCATGTTTTACCACGCCTCTTTATGGGAAGACCCTCAGACCTCCGAGGCGAACGACTCCTTAAAATGCACGTGCCTTTAGGAATCCGTCGATTTATCAGTCGACGAGTCATTGCTCGCACTATTGGTTCGCCTGAAAAACATGGTCTTCCTCAACCTGATCATCGTCTTTGGGAAACACACCCTGTCATTAATGACAATCTTTATCGTCGCATTGACCAGGGTATGATTCATCCAATGCCTGACATCGAAAGATTTGAAGGTGATAAGGCGATCTTTACAAATGGGCGTTGCGAACAGATCGATGTCATCATAGCAGCGACGGGATATCGACTAACGTTGCCAAAAATACATATATCCGAACTCAACACAAAGAATGGCATACCGGAATTATTTATGCACTTTCTTCACCCCGAAGCAAATGATCTTGCTTTTGTTGGCATGATTCAACCAGACAGCGGGCAGTGGGGCATCACAGATCTCCAATCGCAGGTTATCGCGCGCATGATTCTTGCGAACCGTATCGCACCACGTGCTCAAGCATGGCTGCAAAAACAAACAAAACGGATATCGAAAAGTCATTCAATTCAATACGTCAATTCACCACGACATGCACTTGAGGTTGAACATTTCAGTTATTCTCAACGACTCAAAAAACTCATTTCTGGACTAAACAGAAGATTGCGGCACGCAGCTGTCTGATCATCAATAAATCAAATGGTCCCAGAGCTGGACAACCAACTATTCTTTGGATCACGAACCATCCGGAAACGTAAGTGGCTGCGCGGGTTGAGGTGCATTTTGTTCAGGCGGTTGGGGATTACCAAAAAGTGCTTCAATTCCTCTACCAATACCATCACGTAACACTGCATCTGCTGTATTCTGCATGATTCGCTTTAAGATCGTATCGAGAGCAGTTGCATCAAATTGAGGGCTGCGAACTGTTCCACGAAGTGGAATTACAAAAGGAGTGCGTAGAAGCTGTGCTACGACTGGAGTAGCACCCGCTAAATCTCCTCGGAAAGCAACCTCTAGCTGCATTGCTAATGAACCATCATGCCCCATGCTTCCCTGACTTCGTACAGTAAGTTGGCCCATATCCAGGACAAGATTATCGTGATAGATACGGCCGTCTGCGATCCGCACCCGTACTGGATCTGGCCGTGCACGTAGGAAAACGACCTGATCGCCAAACGCAAAACGTGGATCAACAACACTCTGTAGTTTTGCCAAAAGCTTAATGAGTGGTCCTGCCATATCACCAGGTGTGACAGAGAACTGCTCCAGCAACAATTGCCCCTCAAATCGACCATTGAGTGGATCATTCAAGGGCAACTGGCCTCCGGATGTATCAACTGTCAAAAAACCCTCCGCATCGGTTGCACTCCGAAGAATTGGAGACAACCAAGAGAGCCACCGATCACACAAGGGAGGAGTAAGAGCAATTCGTTCAATCAATCGTCCTGGAGGCAAAATAAGTTCACCCGGTGAAGGAAGAAGTTGAATCCACGGTGTACCACGAATTTTCCCTCCTGAAACCGGTATCTCAAATGGGCCGAAAGCCAACTGTCCCTCAATCAGTCGCAGTGGTAGTGTGCCGGGACCAAGAGGAAAATCAGCAATTTGGCCACCTTGCCAAGCAAGTGTTGTTTCGGCAGTTATGCGGGGAAGCCATGTTTCCACGCCACGGTCAGCACGCGCATGCTGCGTCGTTGGTAAAGCGATGAGTTGTTGCCTTGGAGAGGAACGCTGTGGCGAAGGTGCTTTCCAACTGTCAGGTAACGGTACCGTAACTGAGTCATCAGCCGTGCGCGAGGATCCAAAGGACCCTCTTATGGCAAATGGTTGTGGGCCGCCACCTGTCAGTTTCAGCATGCTGCGTGAAGACGGTGAAAGCAGTCTTGTTAACTGCTCCCAATTCATCAGTATCATGCCACCGAGTTCTACGTGCTGTCGCCCTCTTAAGTCTTTGATTGAACCCGTCGCTGCAACACTCACTGTTGAGGATTCGATTTTAAACTGATTGATTTTTAATTGGTTCGCTCCTGTTTCATTTACAACTGGTCGCGTTGCATCAAGCAGTCCATTAACCTGCGATTCTTTCCAAGCCACAGGTCCTCGTAAACTCTCTCGCTGTCCTGTTCTGATGTTCGAATGAGAGACAGCTAACTGACTACCCGTTATTGTCATCAAAAGATTGATACCGGAAGGTGTTTCCAGAAGGTCCGCCGTTCCCCAAAGACGGCCTGCAGCGTCTAAAGTCGTATCCTGTGCCAGCCATTTATCGAGTCTCGTCAGATCGACCTGCCACTGAAATTGTCCCTGCACGGTATCGAAAAGAGTGTCAATCAATGGTTGACCTAACGAACCCCTAGATACTATCTGTAATCCTCCCGTTCGTAATGATACAGTTGAAGACAATACTTCAGCGCTTGAGAGCTTTATGGTTCCTCGATCTGGATCGACCGATCCAACGGCTGAAATAATAACTTTAGGCTCTTCGACACGTTGACTTCCGGCATGAATAGCTAATTGCTCAATCTGTGCCATAGCTTTTGTTATCTGAAATTGCTGACCGACGTACCGGATGTTCCAACTGCTTTCAAATTCTCCCGCAACTTGTGTTTGGAAAGACGGCAATTCAAAACCGCCAGTCGCACCAAAACCAAGAAGACGTTGTTGCCAGGTCGTCAAGTTTCCTGCCATATGACAGTCAAAAGAAATCGGCGCATTCTTCACTTGATTGCTCATGTTCGACCACAGTGTCTTCCTGAAGTCACGAGCAATCTTGCATTCTTTGGAAAGCACAACGACAAATGAATCGAGACCTGACTCAAACCTGAAATCTGCAGTCTTTAGTGCGATGTCAGTCTGCGTTTCAATCCAATTCGCATCAAGATCAATGGCAACGAGATGCTCTTTCCAGACTGCCTGCTCACCAATCACCCAATTCAAATCTTCGATACTTAATGATGTCGATATTTTTGTTGAACCTACGTCTGAAGATCGATCGACACGACACTGTCCGCGTGAAATTCCTGAGAGAGACTGCTTTTTACTCTCGCTTTGTAAATCCAGTAGTTCGCTCGCACTTTGAAAAGTACGACCAAGGTCAATCCGCCACTTTGTTTCGATAGCATCAGACAGTCCACTCATAGAAATATCAGCAAAAGTTGATGCGAGGCCAGCTTCCTCGAGATACAGTTGCCCCTTGAGTTGCTGTCGAGCGGAGACCCAGGCAGCCCACGGAGCATGCCATTCTATTTTCTTTCCGCCCCGGATCGCTGACACGTTATTGAGTTCAGATCTAAAACAAATCTGGCGACCGGACTCCTGTTCGTGGCTCTGGATATCAACGGTGACCGTTCCTCCTGTCATCTGCACATCTGGACGCAGCACATGAATATGAGGGAAGGCATTCAGCAATGGAGCTACGTTAATGGAAGCATGGGCCTCAAAATCATCGCCTTGAAATACTTCCAGTGCTTGCCAGCCAGGAAATACAATGTCATTTTTATATCTGTGGACAGGTGTCGCCTTGATGGTTCCTGCGGCTTCAAAAGAACCTACGTTTGTCTCTGCTTGGAATCTATGAATGACGTATTTATTTGGAAATAGAGAAGCCTCAAAAGGCATATCAACTTTCTCGATTACAAGCTCCTTACGATCGGTCGCAACTTCAACAATTGACAAATCGCGACCGACAACATTTCCCTTGATATTGACCAGTGCCTCTTTGTTCGTTAGCAACGCAGGCCACTTCATTTGAAGTGCTTGGTCAAGAAGCACATCGGCACGAACATCAATGATGCCTTGCAACAGATGTGACCAACCAAATCGATTCGCTGCAATCCGTGAAATACCCGCTGGGCAGCGGGTGGTTCCGAGCACCAACGAATGTTTTCCACCTTCTGTTTCCGGCTCAGATACTGTTACTGACCAACCCCCAGGGCGGGCAAGCATTGAGTTTGCTCGATTGACAATACTTGCTCTTGTCACGTTCTTTTCAACTCGAGAG
>JBDOMQ010000105.1:0-9223 GCA_039831725.1 Pirellulales bacterium | reverse complement strand
TATTGATGATACAGCCCGACGTTAAACCATACCGGAGAGTTGAATGCACCGTGTTGGTGAACACAAAGCCATGCCAGGTCACGATAGAAATTTTCACCATCTTCAGGAGTCTTGAAATACCCGTCTGCAATGCCCCAATCTGAAATGGTACGGGCTACGCGATGGATAAGTTGCTTGACCGAGTGCTCTCGTTCTGGAGTATGAATTTCACCATAAAAATACTTGCTGACGACAACGTTGGTAGCCAGTTGGCTCCAGGCTGCCGGAATTTCACACGCAGCCTGCTCAAAGAGAAGCTGACCATTTTCACCTTTAATAGCTGCTGTTCGGAGTTCCCATTCTGTTGTGTCAAACGGACTTTCAACTTCAGTTGGGCAGAATGTTGATTCGATTTCGATTCCCACTCGCTCTGGAGTCGACTGCGAGCCGCCAGTTCCGGAAGTTTCTTGTGAATGTGAGGCAGACGAAGCGACTTGAGTGGATGAATCGAACTGAGTCATGGGCAAAACTCCTGATGAATAGGACGGCCTCAAAAAGACCTAACAAAGTGTACTCGCGTATAGGTTCTCAACAACTGGTATCGACCGACATACGCGTCTGGAGTGAATCCTTCACTCCGTTAAATTCCATAAAAACGTTACAAAGATAAAAGGCAGCTCCATCTGCACGCTATCGCAAGATATTGTGGTGTTTACTACTCCGACCACTTGATATGGCAGGGGCGTGAATGTAGCGGCCTCACCGCTCACGTCAAGCAGAAAAATTAGAACCCTTACGAACACCCTATTTGGTGCGTTTTGGAACGCTCCGAGAGGTCTAGGAGCAGTGGTTTGTTCCCGTCAAAAAATAGCTCAAAAGAGGGGTGTCTCTGCTTTTTGGCTGGTTGCAGAGAGACACCGTCTTCCAGAGGTCATGTTTCTGCTGCATCTTTTTGCCAACGCATTGAAGATGAATCAGTGATAATGCAAAAAGAGAGCCGAATTCCAACCGTGAGCGGGAGTCTGGTTACTCATGTAAGCAGCGTGAGGCAGGTCGAAAATGAGTGAGAAACAACAACGAGCAACAATACGGGTCCTTTGTCTAGTTGGCGATGCCTATGAAGATTTGGAACTCTGGTATCCAAAACTACGTATTGAAGAAGCAGGAGGACATGTCACACTTGCCGGCCCGCAGCAGGGGTATCAATATGCCGGAAAACATGGCTATCCGTGTGTAAGCGATGCCGCGATCGGGGATATGGAAGCCGGCGATTTCCATGGAATTGTCATTCCAGGTGGTTGGATGCCTGATGGGTTACGTCGCGACCCGAAGGTGCTCCAACTTGTTCGGGACTTTGCCAAACATGGCAAACTTGTTGCGGCTATTTGTCACGGTGGCTGGATCCCGATATCTGCTGGTGTCTACCGTGGCGTGCGCGTGACGGGAAGTCCTGGTATTCAAGACGATCTCATCAATGCCGGAGCTCTATGGGAAGATACCCCGGTTGTCGTTGATAGACACTTTGTCTCCAGTCGTCGACCCAGTGATCTTCCGGCCTTTGCGTCAGCGATTCTCAGTGTGTTGTCTGACATGACATAAGTTGTCTGACATGACATAAATAGTTCAAACCCATGAGCAGACAGAGCATCAGGTGTTTGGTAGATCGAAATGGAAGTGTTCCTGCAACGGCTCAACGTGATCATGCATAAAACGACTTTCCAGTCTTGTGTCATTTTAGTTTTGATATTCACCATTGCTACAACGACTGGCTGTCAGCAACAGTCTTCGCCCTACTTTGGGACTGTCAAGCCTCAGCATGGCGCACAAGAACTCTGGATAAATAATTCGAGCGAACCAGAGTGGCTTGATCCTGGCCGATGTTCAGATAGTACGGGTGGTGAGATTATCTGGAATACGTTTGAGGGACTCGTCCAGGCTCACCCCGCTACCCTGAAGCCACTTCCAGCAATTGCCACGCATTGGGACATATCAGATGACGGACGGGTATACAGATTTTATCTTCGCCCATCGTTCTGGTCAGACGGTCACCCCCTCACGGCAGATGACTTTGTGTTTGCGCTTCAACGTCTTGTTGACCCACAAACAGGAAGCAAATACGCCAGCAATGGTTTTATTTTTCATCAAGGTCTAGCGATTAGTCGGGGTGAAGCTGCTGTCGATACCCTTGGTGTCCGAGCACTTGATTCACACATCTTGGAAATTGAGTTGGTTGATCCTCTGCCCTACTTTCTCAACTTCCTAAGTTTCTATTCGTTCATGCCCATTCCGCAGCACCTTCTTCAAAATCTTCAGAAACGTGGAATTGACCAAGACCTGTGGACGCGACCGGAACATGTTGTCTGTAATGGAGCATTTCGGATGACAGACTGGCAGTTTCGTCAGCACATGACATTTGAAAAAAATACGCAATATTGGGACGCCGCTTCTGTCAAACTTAATCGTGTACGTGTTGCCATGGTTGAAAGTTCGACAACAGCGATGAATATGTATGTCGCTGGGGAATTTGATTGGCCGGGTGGGAGTACGTCTCTTCCTGCTGAATTCATGGATCATCTTGAGAGATATAAAGATTTCCATAGCCATCCCTATTTAGGTGTGTACTTCTATTGGATCAACACCACAAAACCCCCGCTCGATAATCCACTGATTCGCCGAGCGTTGTCTCTTGCGATTGATCGTGACTCACTTGTCAAACATGTAACTCGTGGAGGACAAATAGGCTCATCAGACCTTGTGCCTGATGGTCTTGCTGGATACGAAGGACTTCATCTTCCGGTTTATGATCCAGTTGAGGCTCGGCGACTGCTTGCGGAAGCCGGGTATCCAACAGGTCAGGACTTGCCAGGAGTCACGCTATCTTTCAATACATCAGAAGGGCACAAACAAGTTGCTGAAGCGATTCAGGCGATGTGGCAACAGGAACTTGGAATTACCGTGGAATTGGAAAACCAGGAATGGAAAGTCTTTCTGGCAAATGCCGAGCAAATGAATTTTCAAATTTCTCGGATGGGTTGGATTGGTGATTATGCAGATCCGTATACGTTCTTGGAACTCCTTACCAGTGACTGTGGAAACAATCACTCAAACTGGTCAAGTAAGACCTATGATGCTCTGTTAGAGCGAGCCAATCAACACAATGATCCAGAAGAGCGACTTAAAATATTAAGAAAAGCAGAAGCATTTGCCCTGGAGGAGCAGCCCTTGATTCCTCTTTATGTGTACACGCGAACGCAGTTGATTAAGCCATATGTACGTGGCATCTGGGGAAATCATCAGGATCGACATCCTTGGAAATACATGTGGATTGATGAATCATTTGATCCATATGAGGAAAGCAGTGATCCTGTAAGTAAGTCACGGAAAGACATCCAGGTGCACGAATGATTCGTCTTCTTGTCCGACGAGTGCTGGAACTCGTCCCAACCGTGTTGGTTATCGTCGTGGCATCATTTGCCCTTGTACGATTAGCACCTGGTTCACCTTTTTCGAGTGAGAAAGAAATACCGGCTGAGATTCGTCAGAAACTTGAGGCAAAGTATGGCTTCGATAAGCCACTCCCAGAACAGTTTGTTCGATACCTTGGTAATCTGCTGCAAGGTGATCTTGGGCTTTCAACAAAGTATCCACAGCGAACAGTCAACGAGATCATTGCGAATGGTTTTCCCGTCACCCTAACGTTAGCTGCCGTCGCGCTGCTTTGGTCATTATTTGTAGGCATTACGGCAGGAATCATTGGAGCCATTCGACAAAACACAGTATGGGATCATGCTGCAATGACCGCCGCTCTTGTTGGTATCAGTGTACCAAGCTTTGTCCTTGGTCCCTTACTTGTCTTAGTGGTATCTCTTCGGCTGCATGTGCTGCCCCCAGCTGGTTGGGGCGATTGGCAGCATGTTGTGTTACCTGGGCTTACACTCGGAACGATTTATGCAGCCTCGATAGCGCGACTTACTCGTGGTGGAATGCTTGAGGTAATTCGTAGCGACTTTATTCGTACGGCACGAGCCAAAGGTCTTTCCGAAAAACTTATTGTTTGGCGGCATATGCTTCGTGGTGCTCTGTTACCAGTTGTAAGTTATCTCGGGCCTGCTGTTGCCAGCATGCTCACAGGAAGTGTTGTGGTGGAAAAAATATTCAATGTTCCAGGAATTGGACCGTACTTCGTCGATGCAGCTTTTAATCGGGATTACTTTCTTGTTATGGGTATTGTTTTACTCTATGCATTCTTTCTTCTTTTTATGAATCTTGTCGTAGATATTTTATATGGATTTCTCGATCCACGGATTGATATTTCATGAAGAGTGTCCAACAGAAAATTGTGGTTCGCACCAAATCGAATGAGATCGATCTCATTGCCGGCACGTCACTCTGGCACGACGCCTGGAAGCGGCTTCGGAAAAATACCATGGCATTGTCCAGTGGTGTCATTATGGTGAGCATAGGCGTGGCCTGCCTTTGTGGTCCGGCAATCCTTGGGTTTCTATGGGGCTATGATGCACACACTCAGAATCTTGCATATGGTCCACAACCTCCGTCACTACAGCATCCATTCGGCACAGACTTCTATGGTCGCGACCTCCTGGTTCGTGTGCTTACTGGTGCGAGAGTGAGCCTTTCTGTTGGTGTGCTCGCAGCGTTGGTGGCTGCATCAATTGGCACGATCTATGGCGCCGTATCAAGCTATAACGGCGGGCTCGTGGATAGTTTCATGATGCGGATAGTCGACATTCTCTATGCATTACCGTATATGTTTCTCGTGATTATTCTTGTCACAATTCTCGGAAAAAGTCTGTTGCTCCTTTTTCTTGCTCTTGGGGCTGTCGGTTGGTTGCTGACAGCGCGTGTTGTCCGCGGGCAAGTGATGAGTCTCAAGGAACAGGATTTTGTTCTTGCAGCTCGCAGTCTTGGAACAACGAGTCGAGGTATTATTTTTCGACACTTAATTCCAAACACGCTTGGCCCAGTCATTGTCACATTTACGCTTACAGTGCCTTCGATGATTTTGCAGGAAGCGTTCCTCTCTTTTCTTGGTCTTGGCGTACAACCACCTCAGCCAAGCCTTGGAAGCCTCATTAATGACGGAGCAAATCAGATGTTGGTATTTTGGTGGACACTGGTTTTTCCAGGCGGCATTATGGCGCTCATGCTTTTTGCGCTCAATTTTCTCGGTGACGGGATACGCGATGCGTTAGACCCACGGATGAAAATATGACTCCGAAAGTACGCATACAGCTGGATGTTCTGAGATCGGCCGACTAGTTCTTAGCCTTAGATTTTTTCTTGGGGCGAATTTTTTCCCAAGAAATCACCTGTGCTCGAGCAGCATAGGTGTCCCATGCCTCAGCCATGCTCTTCGCACGGTTGGTATGCTCTTTTGAAAGATCATCCTGTTCAGATCGATCGCTGGAAATATCGTAGAGTTCCCAAGGCCTATTAAACTCGGCGACCAGCTTCCATTTCCCATCACGAATTGCTCGGTTGCCTTCATGTTCCCAATAGAGTTTTCGGTTTGGTAAGGTCTTTTTCTGGAAGAGTGGCTGCAGACTCAGTCCTTCAAGGGGAGTTTTATTCGTCGGATAATTTGCATCAGCAACATCAACAGCCGTTGCCATGATGTCAATGAGATGACCGGGTGTTCCTTCCATCCGACCAGGGTCAACAATGCCATCTGGCCAGTGCACAATGAGTGGTGTCGCAATACCGCCTTCGTGGACCCAGTGCTTGTATTTTCGAAATGGTGTATTGGAGACAGTCGCCCAAGCCTGACCATACCCAATGTAGGTATCAGCGGGACCTGCCAAGACACCTTTTCCTTGTCGAACCGGGTACCCGTCACGGGTCTGTTTTGGAATCATATCAACCTGGAGTGTGTCAGCCTTCATAGGAGGGAGTGGCGGTGTTGACGCTCTTGGTTTTCCAATACTCCGTCGGCCCATCCCCTCTGCGCAGCCGCCGTTATCTTGCATGTAGCAGACCAGTGTGTTGTTGAATTGATTCGTGGTTTCAAGAGCCTGTACGATTTTTCCAATACCCTGATCCATAGAGTCAACCATGGCGGCATAGACCTCCATATTTCGTTCATCCCACGGCCAGTATTCACCGTGCTCGCCCCATTGTTTTTCGAGAGGCCAGAGTGTTGTGGAATTCTTTGTCACAAGGCCGTGCTGGAGCATTTTCTGATACCGATTATCTCGAACCGCTGAGTAACCCTCTTTGTAACGACCTTTATATTTTTCAAGATCTCGTTCTTTTGCATGCATTGGCCAGTGAGCTGCAGTAAAGGCGACATACATGAAAAAAGGTTTTGTCTGATCGTGCTCACGAATAAAACGGACCGCATGATCAGCGATTGCATCTGTGTAATAGTATGATTCTGGTTTGTAGGAGGGGTCAGCATAGGGTGAAATTAAGGCGTTGTCTCTGACCAAAGTATTGGGATCAAAGAAACTTCCGGCACCATGAATCGTTCCATAGAAGCGATCAAATCCTCGCTGGATTGGCCAGTTTTGTTTATCTTCAGATTTTTGTGGGGAGAGTCGGTGCGTGATATGCCATTTGCCAGCCATATAATTTTTATAGCCTGCAGGTTGAAGGGCCTCCGCAATTGTGCAGCAGTTGTTTCCAAATTCTCCGCGATAGCCAGGAAATCCTCTGTCATTCATCATATGGCCAATACCGGCTTGGTGAGGATACAGACCAGACAGCAAGCTTGCTCGAGTTGGGCAGCAGCGACCTGTGTTATAGAACTGTGTAAATCGAATGCCATTGTGTGCCAGTCGATCTAAGGTGGGTGTCTCAATCTCACCCCCGTAACATCCGACATCGGAATAACCCATATCGTCGGAAAGAATCACAAGAATATTGGGCGGACTCTCTGCACAGGCAGATCGAGCAAGGCAGCCCACCACGAGACTTATTATCAGGCATGTACTGACTCGAAGAAAAGTACCTGTGCAGTTGTTGGGAAGTCTGCTCTGACACATCATGGAATCTGCTTTGCCGTACACAGTCATCATTTCAAACCTCGTGGGGAAAAGGAAGCGTGCCTAGTGTTTCTGAATAAAAGCATTTTCGGTGGCGACTGGATCGCTATCATCCCAACGTTTCAGCCATTTTTGGAGTGCTTTCTGAAGCGTCTGGAAGGTTTGTTTATGAACGGGGGAATCTGCAAGGTTCTGAAGCTCGTGTGGATCATCTTTTCGATCATAAAGAGCCCATTCGGGTCGATGATGAAGACGATGAACCAGTGCCGTGTTACGAGCATTTGGTTGCTTGTGTGACCATTGTACCCACGAGGCGGCAACATCAGGGTGTTTATCACTCCCACCGTCTGTAATCCAATCAAGTGCTTGGGTGAGAGACACGTTTGATGTGACATCTTGATATTTCGGTGACCAGATCAAGGTATGTCTGTCATCACGAATCGAACGAATTGGATAATTACGCGTTTTATTATCCAGAATATTGCAGTTGGTAAATGCCCCAAAAGCATATTGATGGACATCCATGTTGCTGCCTGTCCAGTTTGCCCACTGGCTTATGCCATCAAAAGTCCATTCGCTTGTTTGCCCACCTGCTGCTTCAAGAAGTGTTGGTGCGATATCCGCAATCCACGTCATATTATTTTTTTGTGTTGCCGATGGAATGATCCCTGGCAGTGCAGCAATTACGCCAACACTTAAGCCACTATCAAAACATGTCCATTTTGAAAAAGGAAATGCGTTCCCCTGCTCGGAGCAAAAAATGATTAAGGTGTTTTGAGCGACATCTTCCGCATCAAGAATTTGCCGAAGCTGACCTAACAGGGCGTCGAGGTTGGTGACTTCAGCAAGATGGGCACCGAGTTGTTGTTTGTATTGAGCCGTGCCAATCGCATCATGGGGTGTCTGCAAGATGTCTGCGGCATACCGACTGCGATCACCATGTGTGTAGGGTCCATGACCATCGTTTGAAGCAACAACAAGACAGAATGGAGAATTGGCACGGACTGCTTTTTGAATATATTTCTCTGCTTGTATCACGGCGTCGGCGTTCGCATCACGGTCTTTTGCAAGATCACCAAGGTCATCAAAAGGGTATGCATCTCGTGGTCCGATATGTTTTTTACCTAGCAAGCCAACACGGTAACCAAGTGGCTGTAAATAATGAGGCAAACTTTTTGTTCCAGCAATAGATTTTGAATGATTTGGCATAGCTCCTGTACGCCAGGCACATTGACCACTGAAAAATTCCTGTCGAAACGGTGCACACATCGCAACATTGGCGTAGACGCAATCGAGCCGCACACCATCACGCGCAAGCTGATCGATATGAGGCGTGTGAGCCTGACCACCCCATGGTCCAAGCGAAGTCTTATCAATGTCATCGCCTAACAGAATCAGGATGTTAGGTGGGCCTGCAGCATCGACTGTGGTGAGTAGATCACCAAGAAGTGATGAGCAGACGATCGAGCATAGAAACAACAGGTAAGACTTCATGAAATTTACTTTCAATCTGTAAGTGGCAAGACTTCAACTTTGCGAATGTTTACAACGCTGCCAGGATCATGTTGCTGGAAGGCAAAATGCCCTTCAGTAAAAGCTTTTGAAAAGTCAAGGTACTCGTATAGCTCATCCCCGTTTACAATCACCCGAATTCGTGTGAGGTCGCGACGACGCCACTGATCATCACGAACTTCTACCTCATACGTAAACCACTCATTTGGTTGAACAAGATCTCTATAGATGTTTAAGAATCCATAGAGGGATCCCGTCCGAATTGGATCCTTGTGCGTGCTATCAATTTGGGCTTCATAGCCATCTTTGAATGTTGGATTTCGTGAGGTTCGAAAGTAGAGTCCTGAGTTGCCACCATCATTAATGCGGACTTCTGCTCGATAGCGAAAATTTTTGAATGGCCCTTTGGTACAGACAAGCATCGAAGGCGTTCCAGTACCAGTTAAGGCACCATCGATGACTTCCCATTTACTTTCTTCACTGCCAACCTTTTCCCAACCCTTAAGGGTCTTCCCGTCAAAGAGAGTAATCCATTCATTTTCTTCTGTAGCCGCAAGGCCAGTGCTCATGATCATGCTGGCGATCAAAAAGAAGAGAACACGGTGCACGTGGTTCATCTGAAATGTCCAAGCGATGCTGGAGTCACAGACACGAATTGCCCAGCACCAATTAGAGAAGATTTTTTGGTAGGTCATTGTGTGAAACATAAAGCATTTCCTTGGAGATTC
>JBDOMQ010000093.1:0-9232 GCA_039831725.1 Pirellulales bacterium | reverse complement strand
AAACCAATGAGCAGCAGCAGAAAAGCCCACATCTCAAGACTCATGCCAAGCCAGACGGTTGTCGCTGCAAATGGTGAGTTCGGCAGTTGACCAACGGCAGCCAACGCCATCAGATTGAATGTATGCACAGCACTTTCTGCAGAACGTATTGACGCGATTTCCTGTGTTGCACTTGAAGGCTGCACAACATGCGTTGCAATAAGTTGCTGATCAGAGAGTAGACGAACGTCGCTCGTGAAATAAAGCATAAGGATTGCTATGAGCATAAGTACGCTACCGAGTAACGTGTACAGGAAGAACTTAATAGCTGCGTACTCACGCCGTGGACCACCCCACACACCAATGAGAAAATACATCGGCAATAACATGACTTCCCAAAAAACGTAGAACAGGAAGAAATCAAGCGAGACAAAGACCCCCAGCATGCCGGTCTCAAGCAGGAGAAAAAGTACATGATACGCCTTCACATGCTTTTTAATGGACCAACTTGCGGCAGCGGCCAACATAGAAATAAACGTAGTCAAAACGACAAGAGGCAGGCTGATTCCATCGATCCCAAGAAGATATTCGATGCCGAAAGATTCAATCCAAGGCAGTTTCACGACCCCCTGCATTTCTGCCTGCCCAACAACAAATTGGCCAGGCCCGACCGCACCGAAAAACTGGGGCACGGCAACCCACAGAGACAACAGGAAGACGACAGCGGTTGTCGCAAGCGTGCCCCACCGAATGATCTCTTCACGAGCCTTGGGAATAATCGGCAACGATAGACCTGCCGCCACAAGAGCAGGCAAAAAGACGATAAGTGTAAGCGGCCAAAAGGCGGGATTCTCAGCGGGTGCCATGTGTTATTCCGTGAACGGCGGGGGAAATTCTAACCAGCAAATGAAGTCCGAAACAAAAGTGTTGCAAGGACAAAAATTGCGACAGTACCAACAACAATAAACATTACATACTGACGAAGGTTACCTGTCTGGACACGCTTCAACTCAAGCCCAGCCTTCCAAGTAACACTACCAGTAACATTCACAATGCCATCAACAACCACTCGATCAAACCAAGCATCTACGCTGGCAATCTGTCGAGCTATCCATGCAAGTGAATTTATAAATCGATCAATCACCTGAGTATCAATAGCACTTATAAAGCGTGCCAAGCCCAGTGTCGGCAGTACAAAAAGCACGTTATAGAGTTCATCAACGTACCATCTGTGAACTAAAAAAGTATAAATTGGTCGGGCCGCATGAGCGACAGCTGCCGGTGATATGAGAGGCTTTAGGTACATAGCCGCAGCAAGAAGAACACCGGCAAACGCCGTTAGGAATGCAGTGAGTGTAGCCGTGACGTGAACAGCACCAACGTGGCTTTCGTGCTCAGCGGGCAGAGTGATGCTCCCGAGGATTCCCGCTGTTGTAGCTCCCTCTGCAGTGCCGGCCGGACGTGATTGCTCCAGCAAGCTTTCAACACCTAGGCCTCCGGGCAATGCCCAGCCTGCGACAACAGCAAAAACAGCAAGAGCAACGAGTGGAGCCGTCATAACTCGAGGCGACTCATGGGCATGTTCAAAAACATGCTGATCGCGAGGCGATCCTGCAAACGTCATAAACCAGAGACGAAACATATAAAACGCTGTTATAAATGCACCGCCTGCGACAGCTACGTAAAGAATTGAATGCTGTGGATTTGTCCGAGAAAAAAGAAGGGCCTGCGCGAGGATTGCATCTTTCGAATAGTAACCGCTAAACCCTAATACAAAGGGGACCCCTGCACCGATAATGGCAAGGCACCCAATGAGCATCGTCCATGCTGTATAGGGCATGACCTTCAAAAGACCGCCCATCTTTCGCATGTCATTTGTATGGCAAGCATGGATGACTGATCCTGAGCACAAAAAGAGAAGGCTCTTAAAAAAAGCATGGGTTATCAGATGAAAAAGGCCCGCAACCCATCCGCCTACACCAAGTGCAAGCATCATATAACCAAGCTGACTCACTGTTGAGTAAGCAAGCACACGCTTGATGTCGGTGGCCGTTACGGCGATAGTAGCGGCAATAAAAAGCGTTATGCCTCCGGTATACGCTATTACCAACAAAACGTCTGGAGTGAGCACCGGGAAAAAACGCCCAACCAAGTACACGCCCGCAGCCACCATAGTGGCGGAGTGCACGAGGGCTGATACTGGTGTTGGTCCTTCCATGGCATCTGGCAACCAGACAAAAAGTGGGACCTGTGCACTCTTGCCCACACAGCCACAGAAAATACCAAGGCCTGCGACGAACAGAAGCCATCTGCCGTACCCTTGTTCACGCCAGCCCGGGACAGCAGCAGCAACTTCACGACGCAACTCACTTCTACTTGGGTTGGCTGCAGCCATCTTCTCGATCTGATCAGCAGCAGCAAAAGCCACCAAGCCATCCGGCACTTGCTGCTCATGATGGTTTTCAGATGGACGAACCAACTCAAACAAGCCTGACTCGACCTGACCTGTGGCTGAACTTACGCTGTCACCAAAATGCAATGTTCCGAGACCACCCCACAGGGCCATAAGACCAATAAGCATGCCGAAATCGCCAACCCGATTCACTATAAATGCTTTATTTGCAGCCGTTGATGCGGAGTGTCGCTCAAAATAGAAGCCGATGAGAAACCAGGAACAGATACCGACTAATTCCCAAAAGATAAAGACCATCGCAAGGTTGCCAGCTATTACTATCCCCAGCATTGAAAAACAGAATAGCGAAAGCGCCTGAAAGAAACGATGGAAACGACCTTCTCGATGAAGTGGCTCGCCTGTTGCGAGCTGAACTTCCGAGTCGGTTACAGCATGAAGTTCATCGTGCATGTAGCCAGCAGCATAGACGTGGATGCACGTTGCGATAAAAGTAACCACAACAAACATCAATACAGTGAGCGAGTCGATATACCAGCCGATAGATAACCGAAGGGCCCCACTTGCATAGAGCGTGTACCAATCGCCGGAATACGAGATCGGGCCGACCTGCTCTTCATGGCCACCAGCATGTTGGCCTTCAACACCGGCTTGCTCCGGGGAACGCATCGCTATGTGCCGAACCAAACCAGACGACTCACCAGCATCACTGTTTAAGACCGATGCATGCCCGTCACCGTGATGATTGTTTGAAGCCGGCTGGCCGTGCATCGTCCAGAGAACCAAAGCCACAAGCGACAGAATGAAGGAAGCACCAATTGCTGAAGTCGCAACGGTCGCGGCACCTTTTCCGTGAGCGCCCATACGGGCGCCAAAAAACAGAATCGCCACAAATGAAGCGAGTGGAATTAGCCATGCAATTCCGAGCAAAATTGGAAAGAGTTGTGCGGCAGTCATTCTTTTATTTCGTAAAACCCTTAAACCCCAAAATGTACGCTCGGGGTTTCAAAACTTCTGTAAATTCAATTACCCCTGTAAGTCATCCGCCCGATCAACATCAACCGTAGCGTGGTTGTTATAAAAATTAAGTGTGATGGCCAGTGCCACAGCTGCTTCCGCTGCGGCCAACAAAATAACAAACAGAGCCATCACTTCTCCATCGAGCCCAAGCACTGATTTGCCGTCGCCTGCAAGGTACTCTGAACCAAAAGCAACAAAGTTAATATTCGCGCCATTTAAAACAAGTTCGATGCCCATGAGAACGCCCAACGCATTTCGTTTGAGAGCCATACAAACGACACCACACGTGAAGAGAATCGCGCCGACAACAAGGTAGTGCGAAACACTCACGACACCAAATAAGGCAAATGTCATTCCGTGCCTCCTGCGACAAGAGTAGAGGAAGCAGCAACAGGCAGCCTCGGCTTCGTAGAATCTGCAGAAGCAACTAAATCAACTGAGCGAGGAACGCGACGCCGCTTTGCTCTCGCTAGATATGCCGCGCCAACTAGAACAACTAAGAGATGGACTGACACAATTTCAAAGGGAAGAAGATATCCGCCCCTTGGTTGCACCAGATTTTCTTCCGCAACCTGATCCACACGAACCCCAACAAGAGCCATACCGAGAGGTGTTGCCGTAGGTGCTGTGGCCACGCCTTGCCCCGGCTTCTGCCACGACTCAATAGAAAATGCGGCCTGCACCAACACGGCTAAAAGCGCTGCTGCCAGAATGCCTGCAATGACACGATCACCAGCCGGTGTCCGCAAGGCAACCAACTGGGTCTGGGCCGTAAGCATCACACCGAATACGAGCAGGACTAATGTTCCACCAACATAAATCATCAATTGCATAGCACCGACAAACTCTGCACCAGCCAGAAAAAAAAGACCAGCAGTAGCGCCCAACGAAAGAACAAGATGCAGAGCCATACGAACAACATTGTCCGACAGCACGACCATCACGGCCGCAACACACGCAACCCCAGCAAACAGCAAAAAGAAAAACTCGTGCCAACCAAGAAACGCAAACAGGTTTGCCGACAAGCCGAAGGCCTCGTAATTCATCGCGACACCTCCACAATACGACGTGATGGGACAATGTCACTTAAAGCGTCTTCATTGACAGACTCGTGGGCATTGCTTTGCTCGAGCCAGCCTTCTCGCACACCGGCGGCATTCTGGGAGCTGCCTGCAACAAGTCCTCCAGGCAGAAAAAGCTGCCAAAGCATGACGCCGGCAAACATGGCAGCTGCAATCGGAGTGCAGTATTTCAAGCATGTCGTCATGACTTGGTCAATCCGCAATCGCGGTAACGTCCAACGAATCCACATCATGACAAAGACACCGATTGCAGCTTTGAAGAAAAGGTTGAGGCAACCTAGTAAGCGAAGTGCGTAGGGTGCGTCTACCGCCATACCATCACTCAATCCAAGTAGCTTCGAAATGGGGACTGGACCATTCCAACCTCCAAGAAAAAGGATCGCGGCAAGAGCACTCACCAAAAACATTGATCCATACTCCGCCATAAAGAAGAAGCTCCATCGCAAGCCCGAATATTCCGTGTGGAAGCCAGCAACAAGCTCGCTCTCTGCCTCCGCCAAATCAAATGGAGCTCTGTTCACACTCGCGAGTGCGCATGTGTAATACACCCAAAAAATGATGAATGTAAATGGGTCATGAAAAATAAACCAATTCGAAGCCCACCCCGCTTGCTTTTCACCAATTGTGACAAGGTCCATACTTCCCGCCAGCATCACAGGCACCACAACACACATACCAAGAGGAACTTCGTAACTCACCACTTGAGCAGCCTCTCGCATCGCGCCAAACAAGGACCACTTAGAGGCCGAAGCGTACCCAGCTAAAATAACACCAAATACTTCTAGACCGAGAACAGCCACCACAAAGAACACACCAACATTGAGACGCTGGCCAACAACATCAAAGGCGAATGGCAAAGCAATAAATGCACAGAAGGACGCACAAAAACTCACATAAGGAGCTATGCGAAATAACAAGGCATCTGCACCATCAGGCATCAAGTCTTCTTTCGCGAGCAGTTTAATACCGTCGGCTAAAGACTGTAACCAACCGAAACGCCCGCCTGTCCTCGTAGGCCCCAAGCGATCTTGAATTCGTGCAGCAATTTTTCTTTCAGCCCAAATGAAAACAAGTGCACCGCCGGCAATCACATTGAGGATCAAAAAGGCCGACAACGCTGCGATCGCAGTCCATGCAAGCCACGATGGGAGGCCGATCGTTTCGATTAAGAATTCAGCCATTTTGAGCAATCCACAGTGCGAACATGAAGCCAGTTACGTCAACTATTTTCCGACACAACAATCCGGGCTGGACATTGTGAAATTTTGCACGAAGTCTGCACAAACCAGCGAATTCATACAAGGGGCACACGCCTATCCGGGGCCTTACCTACCTGTCAATCTCTCCCATGACGACATCAAGACTACCGATAACAGCGGGCACGTCCGCAATCAGGCAACCACGGCAAAGTTCAGGCGAGACAGCCAGGTTTGAGAAAGCACTTGAGCGGGCTCGAACCCGCCACGGTATCGAGGTTCCGTCGCTTACGAGATAAAAACCCATTTGTCCCTTCGGACATTCCGTCTCGAGATACGCATCACCCGCAGGCAGTTTTTCTGCCAACTTAAGTGGTTCTCCGAGCGGCCCCTTACATTGAGAATAACGATCAATAGATTGTCTCACCAAGTCCATGGACTGCACGACTTCGAGCATACGCACAAAGAAACGATGCCAGCAATCGCCTAAAACCGCATCTTTTGGAACAGCTGGGTATTCATGGTCTCGTGGATAGTGGCCATTTTTCATGACTGCGACTTCGAATGCGTATCCGTCATACATTGCCGTGTAGATACTCTCACCGTCGCGACGCAAATCAATATCGACTCCACTACCTCGCAACACAGGCCCGGTGCAACCATAGTCGATGGCCATCTCCGGGCTAAGCACACCTATGTTAGCTGTTCGCTTTACGAAAATAGCATTTGTCGTCAGCAGGGTGTGGTATTCGCGAATGACCGGTTCGAATTGGTCAAGAAAAGCTTCGCATCGTTGTAGCCAACCAGGGGGTAGGTCTGCAGTCATGCCGCCAACAGTTATGTAGCTGTAAGTTAAACGTGCACCGCACACCTCCTCGAAAAGATCAAGGAGTTTTTCCCGTTCGCGGAAAGCGTAAAGAAATGGGCTAAACGTTCCGAGATCGAGTCCATACGCACCCATGCCAACAAGATGGCTGGCAATTCTGTTGAGTTCTGTAATAAGAACTCGCAAGTGCCTCGCTTTCTCACTAACTTGATACCGAAGCAACTTTTCGACGGCGAGTGCCCATCCCAGGTTCATATTCATGGCAGCCAGGTAATCCATACGATCCGTGTATGGAATCCACTGGCGAGCAGTGAGATTTTCACCAATCTTTTCAGCACAACGGTGTAAATACCCTATGTGTGGCTCCATCTCCGAAACAATCTCGCCGTCAGTACGCAATACGAGGCGTAAAACACCATGTGTACTGGGGTGCTGAGGCCCCATGTTGACCAACATCTCGTCCGTACGGACATCAAATTCTATGATTCGCTGGTCTTCATCCAAGATTTGAGACATGATTCCTGGTACTTCCCACGTAAAAGTTCATCTAACGGCCGCGTATGCCATGATATTCGAGTGGCATCTCATAGTCTTTCCTAAGCGGATGACCTTCCCAATCCTCCGGGCAGAGAATTCTGCGTAAGTCGGGATGACCGAGGAATTGAATACCTGAGAGATCAAACACTTCCCTTTCGTGCCAATCGGCACCTCGCCAAACACTTTCAACACTTGATACTTCAGGTAACTGACCT
This sequence comes from Pirellulales bacterium, assembly GCA_039831725.1. GTDB lineage: Bacteria > Planctomycetota > Planctomycetia > Pirellulales > UBA1268 > UBA1268. The sequence goes on along the minus strand of JBDOMQ010000093.1, from coordinate 1,967 downwards.
GGCTGATTGTCCTTCCAGCGAGGCAGTTTCACCTTGAGGACTAAGCTCGCCCGTGCCTTGGTGCTCCACAGGTGATAGACGATTTCGGTGTGAGGCTCCCAGTCTACCTTGGCTGCTTTTTTTGAATCCGTCTCGAGCCAATCAATTGCCGTGATGCACTGTAACCCATCGAATCGAATTTCACATGACTCTTTCAACCAGCGACACGTTTCCAGCAATTTGTCTGGAGAGATTTCAAGCCATGGGTCAAGTGTTTCAAGGTTGCGTCCAATGACAGCGCCCTCAATAGCGGCCTCAAGCTCGGAAATAAAATCAGTTCCTCTCATTGTATTTCCTTTCATGCTTCGCCTTGAGAAGCTTTTGCTCTCTGGTCGGCAACAGCTCGAACCCAGTCGAGATCCCCCCGATACCAGACGTATGCAAAGCCAACAAGCAAAATCACATAGAAGGCTGACATATCGACAAACGCGGTCCTCGCTAACAATCGACCACTTTTTTGAACGGCCCACTCAGACTTAGCTTGTCCTGCCGACTTGTCGCCACGGTTCGAATTGATCTCGGTAGATTGCCGTGGCGTGGGTTCGAAAGATGGGACAACAGGTTTTGTAAAACCTAGTTCTTTGTACACGCCAACAACTGCTGGTGTAAGTGTCTGCCCATCCGCTGAAACGCTCACAACAGCTGGGTCTGCCAGTTGGGTCGCCTTGCCAAAAACCGTGGCCCACGGGAAAAAGAGTGCCACTTCAACGTCAAAAATTATAAAAAGAAGTGCGACAACATAAAATCGGAGATCGAATTGAACAAAACTTGAGCCGATAGTTGGCTCGCCGCATTCATAGACCTCGAGTTTTTCGGTGTTGGGTACTTGGGGTCGAACAAGCCGACCAACCAAGAGGTTCACCGCAAGAAATAGACCACCAACCGCGACAAATAATGCAATAAAACCAGCGATTAAAACAGGATCAAACATTGATGTCTTTCAAAGCCTTTATCCATTACTAAAACAACATGTGCAAATCTGAGCGTTCTTTCCAAACCCAGCAATTTCATTTCCTAGATGTAATCAATACGCTGTCCTTCGACAGTCTCAACTCTTCAGGAATTCGGACCACCATGTACGGGTTCTACAATGACTTTCGAAGCAGCCACTGCAGTAGGATTGATCGTCGAACGTCCCCATCCAACGTCCACCGGCAGCCTCGCAAAATCGACAATTGTTCCATCCCGGCTGTAGCAACTCAAATCCAGAGTTGATCCCATGAAAATACAATCCACCGGGCATGGCTCAACGCAAAGTGCACAGAACATGCATTTCGAATAGTCGATCGTAAAGCCTGTCACCTGAAAGCCTTTGCTCCCAGCCGCTTTTTCCTTACCGATGTAGATACAGTCAACGGGACATGCCTTCGCACATTGATCGCAGGCGATACAGGTCGTGAGATCAAAACGATGAAATCCACGATATCGTGCCGCAACCGGTGCAGGGAGTTCTGGGTATTCGAAGTGTTCCGTGAATGCTTTTCTGTCTGGGTTGAATGTACTGCTAAAAATGTTGAGAGTAACTCCCATACCATGCAACACAGTTCCAATCGCCGTAAAGAGGTTGCGAAACCAACCGATCATGGTGGGAATCCAGTGGTGAAAAAGAAAGAGCACTAAAGACGCAGACAGAAACACAAAGGTCAAATCTAGCAATGCTACCCAAGAGCAGACATCTGAAGAAACTGACCGTGCCACACCACACGTGACCAATAAGTCACCGTAGCGTCTGAAAGTATAGGGGAGTGAAAAAAGACAACAAGCCAGAGGAATCAACGTGGCACATATTGCGGGTTCCAGACAGGAGGGTTGCAGAAGCTCGCTGTCTGTTGCCCCAAATCCAACAATCTTGTGCTTTTGCTTTGGGGACCCGCTTCGGTAATCCCGACCAAGAAAATGCGTTCAATTCATACCAACTGTCCAATCGG
>JBDOMQ010000315.1:0-9241 GCA_039831725.1 Pirellulales bacterium | reverse complement strand
CTCATTGCCATTCTTTTTACTGTGTCATGGCTTCGTCTACGAAATGACACGGTTCTGATTGTTGCTCTAGCCTGTATCACTGGAGGTATTCTCGGAAATCTCTACGACCGTCTCGGCATCCCTGCACTTCACTGGCATGCACCACTGGGGCGACAAGGCGAACCCGTCTACGCAGTCCGGGACTGGATTCATTTTCGCCTCGAAGGCATTATCGACTGGCCGATATTTAACCTGGCAGATAGCTTCCTCGTTCTCGGAGCAGGACTCCTCCTGTTCCTTTCGTTTTTTCCTCCAGCCGGTATGTCCGATAGCATGTCCTCGAAAACACAGTCACAGGAGCCAATGAATGCTTGACCCCGGCATGGACAAACGACTGGAAATTGCCATTGCAGCCACCCGGAAGGCCGGACAAAAAACTTTACAGTGGTTCCGAACCGATAATCTTACAGTTACCAGAAAGAACGATCAGTCTCCGGTCACTGCAGCGGATGTCGCTGCCGAGAAAATCTTGCAGAAAGAGTTACTCGCGTCCTTTCCTGAGGACAGCTTTCTCGGTGAAGAAACAGGATGCACAAAAGGATGTTCTGAATACGAGTGGGTTGTTGATCCAATCGACGGGACAAAATCTTTTATCCAGGGTGTTCCACTTTTTGCAACGCTCGTTGGCTGCCGAAAGAATGGCGAAGGTGTCCTCGGTGTCATCTATATTCCGGCACTCGAGGAGATTGCATATGCATCCGTGGGGCAGGGAGCGTGGTATGAGCAGAGGGGTCACGACCGCGTGCCGGCACGCGTTTCAACTAAAACCTTATTGAGTGAAAGCCTTCTGTGTTCAAGTGATTTTCGAGACTTTCGTCGGCGTCCCCCGGAACTCGACGCAAAAATGGCTGGTAGAGAGGTTCGTGACGACATTGAAGACGCCTGCCGCATTGTTCGGACATGGGGCGATGGCTATGGATACCTGCTGGTAGCAACGGGGCGTGCCGAGGCTATGGCCGACCCAATGCTAAATGCCTGGGATGCCGCTGCAGTAGCAGTTGTTGTGACCGAAGCAGGGGGAAAGTTCACTGACTGGACGGGTGTCTGTAACATCAATGCTGGAGATGGAATTGCAAGCAACGGAAGCACTCATGAAAACCTGCTGAAACTGCTCTCTCCCGCGGCCATTCGGGGCAAATAACGTCGAAAGCCGCCATCCACTAGTTACTAGTACCAGCCTGCATGACTCATCTTGCGGCTTCCCGCGTCTCCGGTATCATGAGTGCTTAGTCTGGATAAAGTTTTTATACGAAAAAGGTGGTGTGATGGCTCGTGCCTGTGAAATCTGCGGAAAAGGGTTCTCGATGGGGAACTCCGTAACGATCCGCGGAAAGCAGAAGTACCTTGGTGGTGTTGGTACAAAAATTACTGGAATCACCAGGCGGAAATTCAAGCCAAACCTCCAGCGTCTTCGAGTCACACTACCAAGTGGTGCAAATGCTACGAAACTGGTATGCACTCAATGCATTCGCAGTGGCAAAGTGACAAAGTTGGTTCGCCAAAAGCCATTCCATCTGCCAAAGGTTGAGAAGTCAAAATCCTCATCCGAAGAAACCGTTCCAGCCGGTCCACGTGCAAGACCGTAATGTACTTTCGGCTCGTTGTGCTATTCTGAGTATTCGCAAAGCGGCTACATCGGTGTTCTGATACCTGGTAAATTCTCACCAATCAGCCCATCGTCGTTTTCTCCAATTCATTCGTTTCAAAATACGAAAGACTTGACTATGCCTACTCAAGACAACGCAGAAGCAACCCTCTCCCGTGAGGATATTATCAAAGTTGCAATGCTTGCACGATTGGCACTCAGCGACGCCGAACTCTCAAGCCTGACTGATGAACTTTCACAGATTGTCGGGTTTGTCTCTCAACTTTCTGAGATCAACACCGAACACGTTGAGCCACTCGCTCACCCTCTCGATTCTCAAAATGTATTTCGAGAGGACCATCCTGTGCCCTCACTCAAAACTGCTGATGCCCTCCGCTGTGCACCACGACATGACGGAGAATATTTTCTTGTCCCAGCAGTTCTTGGGGAGTCTGGGTCCGCATAGAGCCAAATGACGCTGCATCGTAGGAAGAAACCGGCACCCAATGACACTGACAACACGATCCGCCGCTGAATTGGCCACAGCCCTCCAAAAAGGTGAGACTACCTCTGTCGAATGTACCACCGCGTTTCTTGACAGAATTGAAGCAACCAATCCCACGATCAATGCGTTCCTTTCAATCGACCGGGATGGCGCACTGGCCAAGGCTGAGGCTGTCGACGCAGCTCGGGCACAAGGCAAACCACTTGGGCCACTCGCTGGACTGCCGGTTGCTGTCAAAGACGTCCTGTGCACAAGCGATCAGCCGACTACATGTGCGTCACGCATGCTGAAGACATTTAAGCCTCCATATGATGCGGACGTAGTTCGACGCCTCCGGGAGGCAGATGCCATCATCCTTGGCAAAACAAACATGGATGAGTTCGCCATGGGTGGCTCAAACGAGAATTCCGCGTACGGCCTAGTCCGGAATCCATGGGACACAGACCGTGCGCCCGGTGGATCGAGTGGGGGTTCTGCTGCTGCAGTCGCAGCAGATATGGCGCCCCTAGCAATTGGCTCTGACACCGGGGGATCAATTCGACAGCCTGCAGGGCTTTGTGGCATAACCGGATTGAAACCAACATACGGCCGAGTCAGCCGACGGGGACTTATCGCGTTTTCCTCGAGCCTTGATCAGATTGGTCCTATGGCCCGCTCTGCACACGAGTGCGCTATGTTACTTCAAGCCATTGCTGGTCACGACCCTGGTGATTCGACATCACTCGACACCGCCGTTCCAGATTATCTCGCCAATCTTGAAAAACCACTTGACGGCCTACGAATCGGGCGAGTCGCCGAACACTTTGGCGAGGGCCTTGATCCCGAGGTGGCCGAACATGTCGAACAGACCTTTGCAACATATGAAGCAGCTGGGGCAACTATCCATGAGGTTGAGTTACCCCATGCAGCATACGGTGTCCCAACCTATTACCTGATAGCACCGAGTGAAGCCTCGAGTAATCTTGCTCGCTACGACGGTGCTCACTACGGCCACCGGTGGGACGGCACGCCAACAAATGATAGTGGGATTACAACATTTGACTCCCCACTTGTTGAAATGTATTGCCGCAGCCGGGCTGAGGGATTTGGACCTGAGGTCAAACGCCGTATCATGCTTGGCACCTACGCTCTTTCGGCTGGCTATTATGACGCCTACTACGCCAAGGCACTCAGAGTGCGGCGTCTCATTCGCAATGATTTTACGAACGCGTTTGAAAAGGTTGACCTGATTGGTGGACCGGTTTCTGCCACGCCTGCTTTCAAACTTGGTGAAAAAACGGACGATCCTGTCGCCATGTATCTTGTTGACCTGTATACCGTTGGAGCGAACCTGGCTGGAATTGGTGGCATTTCATTTCCCTGTGGTTTCACCAAGAGCAACCTGCCGGTTGGCTTTCAGCTTCAAGGCCCGGCCCTTTCAGAACCATTGCTACTCCAGGCTGCGCATCAGTATCAACAAACAACAGACTGGCACCTTCAACGAACGGCCGCAGTACCTTCCTAACTCTGCGTCTCTCGCTACCACTATGACTGCTGAATCCAATCATCCATTTACCACTGTTATCGGCCTCGAAGTTCACGTGCAACTTCAGACGGAGACGAAACTTTTCTGTGGATGTGTCACTACATTTGGAAGTGCACCAAACACTCAAGTATGTCCAACGTGCCTTGGACTTCCTGGTTCATTGCCCGTGATGAATAGGCGAGCTTTTGACCTCGCACTTCGGGCTGCTTTGGCATTGAATTGCAAAATTGCTTCATTCACAAAATGGGACAGGAAAAACTATTTTTATCCCGACCTGCCAAAAGGCTATCAGATAAGCCAATTTGATCTACCGTTCTCATACGAAGGCCATCTCGAAGTAACAGATCCAAAGGGAGCATTCGAACCAAGAAACGTACGGATCATTCGAGTCCATCTCGAAGAGGATGCTGGCAAAAGCATGCACGACGAAACCGCCGGAACGGCAGATAGCCGCATTGACTTGAATCGCACCGGAACGCCTCTGTGCGAAATTGTGACTGAACCAGACCTGCGGAGTCCTGAAGAAGCCCGCGCATGGCTGAATGAACTCAAATTGTTACTGGTCTATCTCGGTGTAAGTGATTGCAACATGCAGGAGGGGAGCCTTCGTGTTGACGCCAACGTTAACCTTCATATTCCTCAGCCAGATGGCCGACTTGCAAAAACACCGATTGTTGAAATCAAGAACATGAATTCATTTCGCTCTGTCGAGCGAGCCTTAATTTATGAAACAGAACGACAATGGGGCGAATGGCAGGCTACCGGTGCCGAGATTGGCAGCATGCCAAAACAGACACGTGGATGGGATGACTCTGCGGGCGTGACGCGTGGACAGCGACATAAAGAAGAGTCGAGTGACTATCGATATTTTCCCGAGCCTGATCTTGTTCCAGTCACAGTCACTGAAAAGCAGGTCGCAACAGTCCGGACAACAATGGGCGAGCCTCCGGCAGTTCTTCGAAAGACTCTCTCAGAACGATGGACTATCCCTGCCTACGACGCCGATGTGTTAGTAAATCAGGGCCCTGAACTTGTTGCATACTTTGAAGATCTTGCCAAGAAAGTAGGCGAAGGAAAAGTCGCTAGTAACTGGATGCAACAGGATGTCCTACGCATGCTCAATGAGCGAGGAGGTCATATTACTGATTTCCCAGTCCAGCCAGCTGCTGTGGCAGATATCATTGGACGTGTGAAAAAGGGCGACTTTGACACAGGCCGGGGCAAGGAAATTTTTGCCGCTGTTCTCGAAACTGGCAAGCCGGTCGAGGAAGTCGTAGCGAGTATGGGCATTGCTGCAGTTGACGAGGATGACCTTCAAAAATTGTGTGAAGAACTTATTGCTGAAAACCCGAAAATTGTTGCTGATGTAAAAGGCGGAAAAGAACAGGCAGCCGGTGGATTAATTGGGCAGGCCAAACGCAAAAACCCAAATGTCAACCCTGGCAAAGTTCGCGCTCTTGCTCTTGAACTGATTCGAGCACTTCCATAGCGGGACGCTGCAGACATGACATCGCTTGTAACTTTGTCGACTGATTTTGGAACGTCGAGTGGGTATGTCGCGCAGATGAAGGGCAGCTTCTTCAAGAGTCTTTTCGACTGTACGCAGGAAACCGTATCTCTACCAGCTGCTTGCCAATTCATTGATCTGGCTCATGACATTCCTAAACACGATATTCGTGCGGCTGCATGGTTTGCTGCCACTTCGTGCTTTCACTTCCCACCTCACACGCTTCATATCATAGTCGTTGACCCTGGCGTCGGAACCTCGCGGCAGATCATCTACGTAGAAATGAATGAGCAACGATTTCTTGTGCCAGACAACGGGCTTCTCTCTCTCGCAGCAAGACAATACAAGCCCACGATCATACGTTCTATTCAAGCGAAACAACCAGTGTCAAAAACATTCCATGGCCGAGATATCTTTGCACCGACAGCTGCACAACTTGTGAGGGGCCAAACATCATGCCTTGGCCCATCCGTACCAGCCCTCTTTTCGCTTACCTGGCCCGAACCAATCGAACACCAGGACTTTTGGGTTGGAGAAATTATTCATGTCGACCATTTCGGCAACCTTATTACAAACCTACCGGACACGTTGGCTCCACTCCTTCAAGACAAGGGCCGACTAAGCTGCGATGGAGCAACAATTGATCACATCGTGGCAACATATGGTGAGGCAGAGAAGGGTACCCTTGTCGGATTAGTGGGCTCCCAAGGTTTTGTAGAGATCGCTGTCGTTCAGGGCAGGGCTGAAGACCATCTTAACGCCGGTATTGGCACACCTGTAAGGATTGAAAGGTAGAAAACGATTAGACTGTTCTCGACCACAATACTCACCCCACCCATCCTATGAATCAACTCTCAAGACATTTTACTTTCACAAATCTAGATAGAAGACGCATGCGATTTTTTCCGTGGTTTTTTGCATCAGTTGCTTTGATGTTTTCCCTACCAACGGCCCATGCAATTGATGCAGGTATGCCGAACCCCCCATCGAAGCCAACAACAGTGAAGTGTGGCCTGTTCGTTCTTGATATTGTTGATATCGATGACGTGAATGAAACATTTGAAGCCGAGATCGCTATTGTAGCCACCTGGGACGACCCGCGACTCGCCTTTGATCCAGTGGAAGAGGGGACTGATAAAAAAATCTTTCAAGGTGAATTTCAGTTCAATGAAGTCTTTACCGGCTGGTGGCCACAACTTGTGATCATCAATCAAATCGGTAGAGGTGACACCAATGCAATAAAAATATCAGTCTCGCCAGACGGAGAGGTCTCCTACCTCGAGCAACGCAATATCCGTTTAGAAACACCAATGGCACTATACGACTATCCGTTTGATATCCAGAACCTTCGTGCATTTATGATTCCGTTTGGCAATACCTCTGAAGAGGTCATCCTTGAGGTTGATGACCGCTACAGAGAAACAACTGAGAGTTATGTGCAACGAGAATCAACCGTGAATGTTGCAGGATGGGATTTCCTAAACCTCAACATGGACGTGGACTCCACACAAATCCAACTGCATGAGACAGCGCCTACGTTTTCTCGAATGGTAACGACAATTGTCCTCGAACGTCAGTCTTGGCAGATTGTCTGGGTACTGCTCTTTCCGCTTGTTGTTTTGGTATCGATGGCATGGTCGACTTTTTGGCTTGATCCAGAGTCCATTTCTGATCGCCTGAATATTTCTTTTGTCGGTGTTTTGACCATTGTCGCCTATCAATTTGTAGTGATTGACAACATGCCGCGTAATTCATACCTGACCTTCACTGACACGTTACTACTTGTATCGTTTCTCATCACATCACTGACCATTCCACACAGCCTCTACGTGAAGAGCCTCACAGAACGTGGCAGAACGTCGACAGCTCACCAGCTGGACACGATCTGCCGCTGGGCTTTTCCGTTTGCTTACGCTGCAGCAATTTTTGGCTTTTTTACCCTCTACAAGCTGAACTGACCACAACAGACACCACCACACACTTCAATAATTCGTGATAAGATGGTTTGTGTTCATATTTAAGACAATCGATCACCGCATAACCGTTAACAGCCATAATTCCACGGAAAGATTCGGGTTCTGATATGCATCATAGAATACTCCTCGCTTTTGCATTCGTGGCTTGCTGGGTAACCTCCACCCATGCATCAGACCCATCTGTACTCGCCATTTATGGTGACGGTGTCCACTCGTTCTATGCTGGCAACTTTCAGCAAAGCTACGACTATTTAAGCCAGGTTGTTGATATTGGTACCGATGACCCTCGTGTGTATTACTTTCGCGGCCTAAGTGCTCTGCGACTTGGAAGTCAAAGAGATGCTGATGACGATTTTACGAAAGGGGCTGCTTTTGAAGCCGAACGGGGGAACACGCGAACCGTGTCACGTGCCCTTGAAAGAATCCAGGGCCCAGATCGTCTTCTACTCGAACAATCCCGATCAGAGGCCCGCCTCGCACTTGCCAGGCGTAAGAAACCAGAACTCAGCAGCAGCCGACAGGGGTTTTTATCTGGTGGACGACGATACTCTGGTATTGGAGGTACTGAAAGCCAAGAAACCCTGCCAAAACCAGAAGTGCAAATCGCGCAACCCGTGCCAGAAGAAAAATCTGCCGAAACTGCAATCGTAGCTGAGAAAGCTGATGAGGCTGAACCGATGCAACCGCTCGGTGCTGAAAAAGCGCAGCGTGATTCTGATGCATTCTTCGGCAACACCGAGGAAGACACATCTGGGATGGCCGAAAAATCTGAACCCGCAGCAGCCGATTCTGACAAAAAAACGAAGGCTCTCTTTGACGACCCGTTCGGCGATGACCCATTTGCAGATGGACCAAGACGAACCGACCCAATGCCGGATCAGCCGAGCCCGGATAAAGACTCTAAGACCATGACTACTGGTGACTTCGACGACCCATTCAACTTTGCACCCCGAAAGCCAGCTGGAAGTAACACACAGCGGGATCAGATTGAGATGCAAAACGAAATGCTTGATGCCGAAGCAGCAGACTCACGCGACCAACGTGAGGCAATGAATGAACGAGATGCAGCGGCAGGTGATTGACACCTTGCTCATGCGATCCTGCTAATCACCGTGTCTTATAAAACATCATGATGTGCTTCTGACATCATGCGTTGCATTTTCTTCACCATATCAGGGTGTTGTGAAGAGACGTCTTGCTGCTCACCCAGATCATCGTCAAGATTATAGAGTTCAAAGGCACCGGTTGAGCCTTTCTTCCACCGGCGGACAACGCCTTTCCAGGGTCCCACGCGGATTGCTTGATCTCGGTTGACCGTTTGAGGATGTTCCCAGTAGAGATATTCGTGCTTTTTCTGGCCGTCATTGTTGCCAACAAGTGTTGGGAGCATGGACACACCGGTTGAGTGAGGTGGGCATGGTTGCCCAGTCAGCTCCGCCATTGTTGGCAGCACATCCCAGAACGCACTGATATGGTGACTTGTCGAACCTGCCTTCACGGTTCCGACCCAACGCGCAAGACACGGTGAGCGAATGCCACCCTCGTAGAGATCCCGCTTGATTCCTTTGAGTGGTCCCGTTGAATTCCAAAATTCAGGTGAATGTCCACCTTCACGATGGGCACCATTGTCGCTGCAAAAAAGCACAAGCGTGTTCTCCTCAATCCCTGCTTCGTGCAGCAAATCAAGAAGCTCACCCACCTGATCATCAAGATGCTCAATCATTGCTGCGAAACCGGCAATGGGGTTTTTCACATCAGGACAGTCTTCATCAGGGCCGGCCTTATATTTTCCAATTTTTTCATCAAATTCTGGAAATTTTTTTCTCCACTTCTCATGCAATGTTTTCGGTGCGTGCATTGCTGCGTGGGGGATGGCTGTTGGGATATAACAAAAAAATGGCGTACCAGATTCTGCTTCATGCCGAATGAATGCGAATGCATCGTCCATAATCAGATCATGCACGTAGGTCCCCGAAGGAAGTTTTTCCTCTTTTCCGTCACGTACGATGCTGGTTGGATAGTACGTATGGGCAATTCGCTGACTCTTCCATCCACTAAAGTGGTCAAACCCATGCGTCAGTGGGTTGGGTCGCCCTGGCTCGAC
>JBDOMQ010000378.1:0-9255 GCA_039831725.1 Pirellulales bacterium | reverse complement strand
GAATACCCGTATGTCTACGACCCACGTCTTGATGAATCTGCGGTTGATATCGCTGAAAAGCAGCACCCGGGCCACCTTGATGGAGCAATGCGTATCGTTACGAATAATAATTATTGTGTGAAGTGCCATCTGGTCGGTGACTACGCACCGGCAGGAAATCTAAAAGCACTTGCGCCCCAACTTGAGCGAGTTCATGAGCGTCTTCGTCCAGACTATGTCCATGGCTGGATAGCGAATCCAAAGAGGTACCTTCCATATACCGGCATGCCTGTGAATATTCCGTACGACAAGCCGGTGAGCCAAGACCTCTACGTAGGCGATAGTGAGCAGCAGCTTGGTGCATTAACTGATTTGCTCATGCATTATGATGAATTCACAAAACGGCAATTCTCGCTGGAGCCGTATCTTCCCCAAGTCGCATCGCCTCCCGCTGAAGAGCAGGCCCGCGAGGGTTCGCCAGAGCAAAGCCCGGAAGCCTCTGAAGAACAGGCGAAAGTGGTCAGTCCGTCGCCAGACGACATTACAGCGGCGAGTGCTAGTGGCGATTTAGGCGACGCCAAAGATTTAGGCCCTGCGAAATTGCCAGATGGTGGCGCAAATGCCTATAGAACCGTAACTCAAGTAGAATCTCCTCTTTGAAAGGATTTCAGCAATGGCTCGTAGCAAGGACTCTGTCGGCGTCGGTCGAAATTCAAAAGTTGTCCCCGGCCTTTTTGTCGGCTTGTTGGTGTTTTCACTCACGGGCTTGGCTCAAGGTGCTGAATGGGCAAGTCTCAAAGGCAGGTTCGTGTTCGATGGTGCGCCACCAACGCCTGCTGAAATCACAGCCGATAAGGATGTGGAGGTGTGTGGTAAGCATAAACTTGTAAACGAAGAACTTGTTGTTTCGGATGACAAGGGAATTGCAAATGTCGTTCTTTTTGTTCGCTCAAAGGGTGTCACGGTGCATCCTGATTTGGCTGATGGATCAAAGGCTGATCCGGTTGTCTTAGATAACAAAGATTGTCGCTTTGAGCCGCATGTCGGATTTGTCCAAACGGGACAAACGCTGACGATTAAAAACTCTGACCCAGTGGGGCATAACAGTAACATCGCGACAATGAAAAACTCTCCAAGTAATAGTCTTGTTCCGAGCAACGGTTCGTCGGACGTGACATTCAGTAGTGACGAAGCTATTCCAGCGGCAGTGACGTGTAATATTCATCCGTGGATGAAGGCCTATTTGGTGATTCGTCCAAATCCTTATGGCGTAGTAAGCGGAGCAGACGGTAGTTTTGAAATCGAAAATCTTCCAGTTGGTGAAGAACTTGAGTTTCAACTTTGGCATGAAAAGGGTGGGTATCTTGACGAGTTTACGCTCGGAGGAAAAAAGGCCTCTGCGAAAAGAGGTCGAATAGATTTCACTGTTGAAGCGGGTGGGACAGACCTCGGTGAAATTGTTGTAGATGCAAAGATGTTTAACTAATTCGATAATGAGCCAATGGCGGACTCATTTATTTTTATGGAGAAATTGAGAATCGACTGAGATGCTGACACGCTGCTATGAAATCTTGTTTGTTCTGTCTGCCATGACGCTCTGCCTTGGGTGCGGGCAAAAACGAGTCGTTGGTCCTGCGCCGGACATGGTTGCTGCTCGCGAATTGCGAGAAACGCTTCAGAAGGAGGCCGGTGCGGAAGGCAAATCTGAAGAGGCATCGAAAGGCACGGGGTGGGCGTCTCTTAAAGGGCAATTTATTTTCACCGGAAGCCCAGGATCGCCGAAGGCATTGGTGGTCGACAAGGATACCGCTGTTTGTTCCAAAGATGGTATGCAACTCTTTGAGCGGACCCTTCTTGTTGATGATTCAAGCAAAGGGCTTGCAAACGTGGTTGTTTTCTTAAGGAAGTCGAGTCGCGTAAAAAATGAGTCGGCGGCAGAAAAATTAGTTATGGATCAAAAAAACTGTGAGTTTCTCACGCCTGTTTTTGCAGCACGGGTTGGTCAAGCCGTGGATGTGAAAAATAGTGATCCAATCGGTCACAACACAAATATTTCGGGGACTAGTTTTAACCAACTCATCCCCTCCGGCGATTCGACCGTCTTTACACCGAGCCGGGAAACTGGCCTGCCGGTTTCAGTTACCTGTAACATCCATCCGTGGATGAAGGCCTATGCGGTTTTTCGTGAAGACGGGTATGTGGCGGTTTCTTCCGGTGATGGAACGTTTGAAATACCAGATCTTCCCGCTGGAGAACCACTTGAGTTTCAGGTCTGGCATGAACGGGCGACAGGCCGGAGCGGTGCTCTGGAACTTGATCAGCCTGAGTTGAAATGGAATTCGAAAGGTCGATTTAAGATTACCTTGAAAGAGAATGAAGTGCGTGATCTTGGGACGCTTGAAATACCCGCTGATGCAATTAGTGGGTGATTCAGTCGTCTGCGTTGCCTGCTCCCCTCATTGGAAGGGTGTTGGCTCCTAGTAGGAGTAGTACTGGTCTATTCTTAAAGTAGTGAAAAGAGAGTTTATTTTTAATGACGGAGTCAATCGTTGTGAACAACGTGATTGCATCGTGCTGTGATTTAACCTCAGTAAGAAAAGTAAGAGCTTTGAACTTGCTGGGAGTGATGTGTATTGTTGCTGCTTCTTTGTTGGCAACAGGGTGTGGCCAGACTCCTGCTGCTTCGTTTCGGCTGAATCTTGTTGAGTCATCGAAACAGCAACTTACAACATCGCAAGAACAGCAGGTTGCTACGATTCTCGCTGCTCTTTTCGGAACACCAGATGATCCGCGAGTACCGCCTGAGTGTAATCTTGATATAGCGAAACTAAAACTCGCTGCTGGTCCTGTTCGGAGTGATATTGTTGGCCGAAAGAACGGTTTGTACAGGGAGCATTGCTCACACTGTCATGGTGTAACAGGTGATGGTATGGGGCCGACTGCGGCCTTTCTGAATCCTTATCCGCGGGACTATCGTCCCGGTGTTTTTAAATTTAAAAGTACTGAGCGGGCCGATAAGCCCACTCATAGTGATTTGGTTATGGTTCTGAACAATGGGCTGGCAGGCAGTTCGATGCCATCCTTCGCACTTTTGAGTGATGCGAAAATTGATGCACTTGCCGAATATGTGAAATATCTCAGTATTCGAGGCGAAGTTGAGTTGTCGCTGATGCGAGCCTACTTTGAGTTGGATGACGAAGACGAAGGGGTGCTTCCTCAGTCTCGTGAATTCTTGTTCGAGGAAATCATCGACCCGGTCGCTGAACGATGGGCGTCGGCCGAAGATGCAATTATCGATGTGCCCGAGATGCCTTCAGACCTTGATATGGCTGTGTCAATCGCGAAAGGCAAAGAATTGTTCTATGGAAACAAAGCAAATTGTGTGAAGTGCCACGGAGTCAGTGGTCTTGGTGATGGTCAGGCAAATGATTACGACGACTGGAATAAAGTCGTTGTCCAAGCGCAAAAGACGGTCGAGGGTGGTATGAAACAGGCCGAAAAGGTGTCGACTTGGGATATGTCGGCTGAAGAGAGAGATGAGCATCAAACGGAACTGGCCTGGCTTGACCGTTTTGAAACAGTTCTCGACGCAAATGCCCTGCGGCCGCGAATGATTCGACCTAGAAACCTAAGGCAAGGTGTATATCGTGGCGGCATGCGGCCCCTTGATCTGTATTACAGGATTCATGCAGGGGTCAACGGGGCACCAATGCCTGCAGCGAAAGGCACCGTGCCTCCAGAGGATATTTGGCATATCGTCAATTACATTCGGTCGCTTCCATATGACTTCAACGGAACACTTGGAGTAGATCGGCCGATGGTTGCCCGGGATCGAATGTAAGTCAAGAAATCAATTTAAAAACATTTGTAATATTTGGAGATTAAGGAATGAAGCGTTTAGCAGGACTTTTTTGGAGTCTGCTGTTTTTGGCTGTTCCAATTTTGGGTGTAATCACCTTCGCGGTTGCACCTGCGTATGACATCTGGCTCCCGAAAGATGTTTCAGAGCACGGTGCAGCGGTGGATGGTCTGTTTTACTTCATCCTCTGGCTCACTGGCGTGGTGTTCATTGCAACAGAAGTTGTGCTGTTCTGGTTTATCTGGAAATACGATGCGAATAACGAGAAAGCTGAGGTGAAGTATCGGCACGGCAGCCATGTTCTCGAGGTCGTGTGGACGATCGTCCCTGCTGCAGTTTTGCTGTTCCTTGCGATTTACCAGATGAACACATGGGCAGATGTCAAGATGCGAAGGCCTAATATGGCTCCAACTGTAGAAGTCATAGGGCGTCAGTTTGAGTGGCGACTTCGGTACCCAGGGCGTGACGGAATGCTGGGCACTCCTGATGATCTCCATCTGGTCAATGATCTTCATCTGCCTGTTGATGAAGATATTTTAATTCAGTTGAAAAGCATGGACGTTCTCCACAGCTTCTTTCTTCCAAATGTGCGAATTAAGCAGGACGCGGTCCCTGGTATGAAAATCCCAGTCTGGTTTAAAGCTCGAGAAGAAGGCGTGTTTGACATTGTCTGTGCAGAGCTTTGCGGCTGGGGACATTACAAGATGAAGGGCAGGGTGACGTTTGAGTCACGTGAGTCATATGAGCAATGGCTTGAAGTTAAGTATCAGGAGCAGGAAGCTACTCAGGCGAGTAATTCTGAGACTTGATTTCGAGTAAATGCCAAAAATTATGAGCAAGATACTAAACATTCTTAGACAATCGCTTTACCAATGAGGTTAGCCGTGAGTACTGCAGACACGAAAACAACAATTGTTCAGGATTCGCCACAGAAGCAAGAGACTCAAGTGCATGCTCAGCCGTCTCCGGCAGGGAAACTATCAACGTTTCTTTCGACGTATGTTTTTTCGAAAGATCATAAGGTTATCGGCCTCCAGTTCCTTTTTTCAACGCTTCTCTGGTTTCTCATTGGAGGGCTTCTCGCGTTAGCTGTTCGTTGGCAGGTGGCCTGGCCTTGGTCTGACGTGCCTGTTGTTGGGAAGCTTTTTGCTCAACAGGGTGGGCAGATGGCGCCAGAGTTTTACACGATGCTGTTCACAATGCATGCGACGGTCATGATCTTTCTCGTAATCATCCCAATACTTGCCGGAGCCTTTGGCAATTTTTTGATTCCTTTGATGATCGGCGCGGATGATATGGCATTTCCAACGCTCAATATGTTGAGCTATTGGTTTATGTGGCCCGCATTTATTGCCTTCGGTGCAAGTTTCTTCGTCGAGGGTGGGGCGGCTTCGAGTGGTTGGACGAGTTATCCAACTCTCGCAACAAATGTGAATTCTTCTCCCGGAGCAGGGTGGGGGCAGACGCTCTGGCTTATAGGGCTTACTTTTGTTGGCGTGTCGTCAATGCTTGGGAGTGTGAATTACATGACCACAATAATCCTGATGCGGGCACCTGGCATGACGATGTTCCGGTTGCCTATGACGATTTGGGCGATGTTTATCACGGCCGTCCTCCAGGCTTTCGCGCTCCCTGTGCTCACTGCGGCTGGGTTCATGCAATTAGCTGACAGATCGCTTGGAACAGGGTTTTTCACGCCTGAGGGCAACATAGTAAACAATGCGATTGCAACAGCCGGGGGAGGGCAACCGCTGCTGTGGCAGCACCTGTTCTGGTTTTATAGCCATCCGGCTGTTTACATCATGATCTTACCGGCAATGGGGATGGTCTCAGATATCTTGACGTGCTTCGCGCGAAAGCCATTATTCGGGTACCGCCCAATGGTCTACTCGGTGGCCGGTATCGCAGGACTGGGTTTCATCGTGTGGGGGCATCACATGTTTATGTCCGGCATGAATCCCGCTCTTGGGACTACTTTTATGGTTTCAACAATGATGATAGCACTTCCTAGTGCAGTAAAAACATTCAATTGGCTTGGAACAATCTGGGCCGGCAGGATTCAATTTACAACATCGATGCTATTCGCTTTGTCGTTTGTTTCCATGTTTATTATCGGTGGACTATCTGGGATTTTCATGGCGGCGACTCCCGTTGATATTTTCATCCATGATACGTATTTCATTGTTGCTCACTTCCACTATGTTCTTTTTGCTGGAACAGCGATGGGTGTTTGGGCGGCCATATATTTTTGGTTTCCAAAGATGTTTGGCAGAACAATGAATGAATTCTGGGGCAAAGTGCATTTCTTCCTCACGTTCATTTTTCTGAACGGTACCTTCTTTACGATGCATATTTTGGGGGCGGTTGGTTTCCCCCGTAGGCTTGCGGACGCATACCATTACGAAACGTTCCATCACCTGCAGCCACTCAATGCTTTCATGACGTATTGCGCAATTGGTATGGTGGCAAGTCAAATCATTTTTGCGGTTAATTTCTTTTGGAGCATGTTCTACGGACCAGTCGCTGGTCGGAATCCCTGGAATTCAAATACGTTGGAATGGACGGCACCCAGCCCTCCTGGCCACGGCAATTTTGATTTCCAGCCGATTGTGCATCGTGGCCCGTATGAGTACTCAGTGCCAGGAATTGAGTCTGACCACCTTATGCAGACGGACCCTCCTAATGCGGCTGCAGCGGCCGCCGCCGCAGCCGCCCACTAAGTGTTGTTCTCGGTCTAACTAATGCCATGCCAGAAATGAAAAGCCAACAATGCAATGCAGTCACGAGCCCGAACGTGGCCCATTGGATTGCATGTAGCCTTGTTGCTGTTACGGGCGTGCTGCTCACTTTTGGTGCGCTCGTCACCACGTATGAGGCAGCCATGGCGGTTCCAGACTGGCCGGGAACATATGGACATAACATGTTCCTTTTCCCCTTCGCGGAATGGTTTTTTGGCCCATGGGATCTGTTTTTAGAGCATGGCCACAGACTTCTTGGTGCTTCTGTTGGCGTCATATCGCTCGTTCTGGCAGTTGCCATCTGGAAGACGAATCAGTCGTCCACGGTTCGTGGTTTGGTTGTCGCAGCAGTATTCCTCGTCGTGCTGCAAGGAGTTCTTGGGGGGCTTCGGGTGTTGCTTGATGACAAAACTGTCGCCAAAGTTCATGCATGTACGGGTCCCTTATTCTTCTCGGTTGCAGTGGCTATCGCTACGCTGACATCCAGGCGATTTAAGGGCAAGCGAGCACGTTGGGAGAATGCGGTTTCAGGAATGCCTCTCGGTGGGTGGATTGCAAGCGGTCTTCTGTTCGCCTCATACATTCAACTTGTAGCGGGTGCACAGCTGCGGCATTTGGATCCAGCGGTGGGGCCGAGTACGTTTCGTTGGCTCGTTCTGTTTCATCTTGTCGGTGCCGCGACAGTTGCAGCACTGAGTTTGGCTGCTGTGTGTGAATCGTTCGGCCTCTTGGTCGCGAGCAGTCCGCGAAATGGCAGTCGTCGATTTTTGTCATCGACTATCCTTTTTTTCGTTTGCAGCCAAGTCCTTCTCGGGTTTGGCGCCTGGGTTGTAAGTTGGGGACTGCCACTTGGTTTGCTACCGGACTCAATTGCCAGCAGGGTTCCTGAGACAAGTGCGGTTGTTGTCGCGAGAAGTAGTCTGTCGTCGCTTATTGTGACAGGCCATGTCCTCGTAGGCATGATGATACTCGGAACAAGTGTTATCTATTGTATTGTGAGTGGAGGACTGCCTGAGGCAGCAAGTGTCAAGATAGTTCCTCGGCGGAGGGCATTAGCGTGACGCAGTTAGTCGCTCCACATCAACTCGCCTCTCCTCCATCGTCGGTTACTGCTGACGTGTCGACCCGTCCTCATGATGCTACACGGCACTCTGTGATTGCGGATGTTTCTCAGCTTGTTAGGCCGCGTATCGCAATGATGGTGCTCGTGACTGTGTTTGCAGCAATGTGGCTCACGTCAGGTTCTCGTGAACTGAATTGGTTGTCTGTTGTCGGCGTTTTGTTCGGCACAGCAGTCGTCGCAGCAAGTTCAAGTATCGCAAATCAAATTCTCGAGCGACAGACTGACAGGCTGATGGCACGCACGGCGTCGCGCCCTCTTGCCGCTGGACGACTATCAAAGCGTTCTGCTTGGCTTCTCGTTGGAGTGACTTTCTTTGGAGGGAGCGGATGCGTGTGGTTGGCCGGAAACCTGCAGGCAGCATCCGCAGCCATACTTACTTGGATTTTATACGTTGGCGTATACACGCCACTGAAAAGAATTACCCCACTGAACACAGCAGTTGGTGCTGTTGCAGGGGCCTTACCAATTGCAATTGGCTGGCTTGCTGCAGATGGCCCGCAGCAGCTGCTTGCCGGTGATATCTCTGCAACACTCGCGGTAGCAGCGCTTGGGACAGTGCTCTATTTGTGGCAGTTCCCCCACTTCATGGCAATTGCTTGGCTCTATCGCAAGCAGTATGGCCTTGCGGATCTTAAAATGCTCACTGTGACCGACCCAAGTGGGTTGCGGGCGGCTGGCCAGTCGTTAGCGGCATCGCTCGCCATGATTCCTGTGAGCCTGACAATAGCAGTGCCGAGTGGCAGTATTCGCATGTTTCTCACCGCAGCACTCGCATCTACCGTCTATGTGCTTGTTTCCGTAAACTTTGCTTTTCGACGAGACGATCGGTCTGCTCGTATTCTTCTCTTTACTTCACTGGGTGTACTTTTGATTCTTATGACGTCTGCAGTAGCTTTTAGTGCCCCGAAGGTATTGTCAGGTTCGTACCTTTAGTTCATCTTTGTTTTTGAATTCCCACACGCCTCAAGATATCCGACACGTTTTATGAATGCTCCAGCCGCCTCGATTGGTCATGAAAGTCACGGACACCATGGACCAGTTCTTCAGTATCAACCTGGTTTGCCGCTCTCACGAGGCAAGCTCATCATGTGGCTGTTTTTATCGACAGAGATTATGTTTTTTGCGGCCTTGCTGGGCAGTTACGTTGTCCTTCGCTTTGGTGCAGCGGTATGGCCGAAACCACATCATGTTCACTTAAGCGAGCCGATCGGTGCTTTCAACACATTCGTACTCATTTGTTCTAGTGTTACTGTTGTGCTTGCGCTTGAGGCAGCACGAGCGAATAAGCAATCCCTCGCAAAATCTTGGATGCTTCTCACACTCATATTAGGCTCTCTTTTTCTTGGTGTAAAAGCTTATGAATACGCATCCAAATTTGACCACGGTATTTATCCTTGGGCACCACGCGGAAGAATCTATGAGCGTCCTGATCTCTATTACGGGTCCGCAGTACGAGCGAGGTTGAGTGACCCGGCAATCCTCGCGAAGATAAAAGAGCTTGATGGACGTCCTGAAAGCGAACTTTCAACTGCCGAGATAACTGGACGTCGTCGCCT
>JBDOMQ010000121.1:0-9355 GCA_039831725.1 Pirellulales bacterium | reverse complement strand
ACTGAATCGACTACCGCCAAACGTAACTTCCAAGTGCTGTGATCGGGGGGGCCGGCACTTATAAGTTGTGCCGGAAAAGTCGACGCTCCACGTTACCGTGGCCATCAAAAAGCACCCGATAAAGGCGATCTCAGCGTTTCCTCAAACCAGCACGCCACAAACCAATATAAAGGTACACCAAGGCACCTTCCTAGCTTCAGAAGGTAAAACAGGCACTGCAAACTGTCAAGAAGCAGCCCCAGCGGCCCCTTCTGGGCACCGCCCAATAACGAGAGAACCGGCTTGCCCCTGCGGCGTTACTGCCAGACTCAGGAAGCTCTCTCCGGCGGATTCGCCTTGACTTGCTGCATGGATTGGGCAGTCCACGTCGGGTGTTTCATAATTTTTCTGCGGAAACAGAGCATCGCTTTGAAGGGCCAACATGCTCGCAATACATTCAATGAGACCACTTCCGGCGCCAAGGTTGCCGAAGTTGCCTTTAGCCGCAACACACGGCAGATGGGCCATTGTTTCGCCGAGCGACTCTTTTAGCCCTGCATACTCCTCCTTGTCACCCTCGCTTGTACTCAACCCTTGTGCATGGATATGACCGAGGCTGTCCGGTCGCATACTTGCTGACGAAAGTGCTCGCGAGGTGACTGATCGCACGACAGAATGCCGTTGGCCAACGGCTGTTCCTGAACTGTGAGCCGCAGCTGCATGTCCAAGAATCTCACCATATATTTTTGCGTTTCTTTGTTTAGCATGCTCAAGTTCTTCTAAAATAAGAACTGCTGCACCCTCACCAAGCACCATTCCTTTTCGGTCGCGGTCAAACGGCCGGCTCCAATTCTCTGGGTCGTCATCGCCCAACGCTACCTGCTCATTCAAAATTGCATGGACCATTTTCATTGGGTGAATACGGGTGCCTGTTGATCCTACAAGCATGACATCGGCAGCTCCTCGTTTGATCGTAATGGCCGCCTCACCAGCAGCGATATGACCACTCGCCTCGCGCACAGTGAGAGAATTACTCGGGCCCCGAAGGTCATTGAAAATAGCAATGTGGCTTGCTGGCATATTGGGCAAATACTTCAACAACCAAAGTGGTGTCATGGAAGGAATACCCTCGGCACCCCATCGTTCAAAATCGAACTGCCCATCCTCTCCACGACAGCGTGCAACTGCTGCCGTAAAATCTTCCGGCATGGTGAGCATGTAGTCTGAACCGAACACACAGCCAAATCGTTCCGGGGAGATAGTGGGGGATGCACCCGTCTGAAGACCACTGTCTGAAAGGGCTCGTTGGGCCGCTGCAACTGCCATCTGTGTCTCGCGACACATCACTTTAAGGCCTTTCCGTATCGACTTCTTTCGAGTGCCGTCAAGGTCCCCAAACTCACTGATATGCCCAGTAAAAGAACTCACTTCGGCGGCATGCCGCAACGGCAAACCCTCGACTGAAAAAGCCGACAGAGGTCCAACAGCTGAACGTCCCTCAGTGAGACCTGACCAGAGATCCTCGACGGTAAGACCAAAAGGTGAAATAGCTGCCACACCGGTTACTACAACCCGTCGCTGATTCGATACGTTCATAGAAGAGACCAAAGTACAATGTTTTTAAAAGGGATCGTGTAAAACCTAACAACTATGGGCATTTAGAATGCCAATACTGACAAAAAAAGCTACCGGAAGAACGCGACTGAATCCATCCTATATCAGATTGAGGTGGAGTGGACTGTTGCGTTTTTACGTTACGAAGTCGTGGCTCAATCACAACAATCGCGTCACTGCGTTTAATTTCAGTAAAAAGGCCTGCCGATGCCGCCTTATTCTGGCCCGGTACTGGCCAGGGCACCAAACCCAAACCAACAACAAGTGTTCGAGAAACTGGCCAGCGAAACCGCTCACCTATTCGCACTGCTGAAATCTGGGGTACTTCGAGCTTTACATCAGGACGATTGCCAACAGGCACAGCGACCGAGACTGATGCCATACGTTCAATCTGATCGATCCGGCATCGAAGAACGGCGTCAACAAGCTCACCATCAAGAGAGACGAGCGGCTGAACGTCGACACTCAAGCCTTCACGACAGGTTGCCGACAACGGCTGCCATCCATTGGGTAACGCAGGATCGATCGTAATATCCTGAATGTATGTCCTTTCACGAACCCCAGATAACGTCGCAGGCACACCGTTTGCCGCAAAAACTGGCCCAACAGGTAATTCTTCAACGTCGCTTCGTGACAAAAGACGATTGAGTAACTCTGCTGAATTCTCCCGCGGCACAACCCAAGCCTGAACACCTGCGGTAGAAGTAGGCATCGCCGTCATGGTTTCTGATGCCTGCTGCCGCCACCGAACCGATCCGATTCCGATGACACGAATCTGAAAACGATGGGGCAATGCACCGTCTGCCGTAAACCGCTTTACAACTGTGGCGACTTTTTCCTGCATCTCTGGCGAGTGATAACACGAAAGCTTCGTCGCATCTGCTGATAAAGATGCCGCATGCTTTCCATGCCACTGCTCGTATCCTGTTTGCTGAAGGATCCAATGCACAACATGCTCTTCACTTCCTTCTCCAGCCACCTGAAGAAAAGGTTCAATATTGTATGTCTTCCACACCTGCCCCGCATTTGATGCAAGTTGACAATAGGCACGCTGCGAAATCCAATTTGCCAGCAGCAACCAACCGACACACAACACAACCATAAGTCGATGCGTTATTCCCGCTCCATCAGGTACTGAAAAGCATCGCATAAAAACAACTTGCTGGCTTCTGATTACGTTCTTCTGATTAAAGCAACACTGGACATCCGGCTTTCTCTCAACACAGGCTCACTCAACCGCCTCATGGAGTAAGAACACACAAGGCACATCAAGAAAGCCTGCCAAGCACCAGGCTGGCGTTGTGCCCTCCAAATCCAAAACTGTTACTCATAGCCACTCGAACCTGCATTTCTCGCGGCTGATTTGGCACGTAATCAAGATCACACTCGGGATCTGGTGTCTCAAGATTTATTGTCGGGGGAATAACGTTGTGTTGGATCGCCATTGCGCAGGCCACCAATTCAATACCACCACTGGCTCCAAGCGTGTGGCCAAGGTGGCTCTTGATGCTTGAAACAACAAGTTCCTTCGAGTGCTCACCGAAGACCTTCTTAATTGCTAAAGTCTCCGCCTTGTCACCAAGCGGCGTGCTTGTTCCGTGAGCATTGATGTAATCAATAGATTCCGAGGATACACCTGCATCTTCGAGCGCCATCGACATTGCTCTGGCTGCGCCGCGACCTTCCCCATCAGGCTGAGTGATGTGACCTGCGTCACCGCTTGCTCCATACCCCATTAACTCGCCGTATATCTTTGCACCACGTTTTCGAGCGTGTTCGAGCTCCTCAAGCACAACAACGCCAGCTCCTTCAGCCAGTACAAAACCATCTCGGTCGCTATCAAAAGGTCTACTTGCCTGTTGAGGCGCGTCACTTCGGAACGACAGGGCTCGCATGTTTTGAAAGCCAGCTAGTCCCATTGGAGTTAGAGCGGCCTCACTTCCTCCAGCCACCATGACGTCGGCATCACCGTACCGAATCGCTCGCAATGCCTCCCCAAGAGAATTCGCAGCACTGGCGCACGCCGTAGCAACTGCAAAATTTGGCCCTTTAATACCGTGAATTGAAGAGACATGACCACTCGCAGCATTCACAATCAACTTCGGTATGGTGAACGGGGAGACCTTATCTATGCCTTTTGTCAGCAATCGCTCATGCTGTGCCTCAAACTCAGCCAAACCCCCAATACCTGAACCGACAATCACGCCACATCGGTATGGGTCTTCTTTTCCAAAATCGATACCTGAGTCTCGGACTGCATCAGCTGAGGCGGCGATCGCAAATTGTGTAAACCGATCAAGCCTTCGAAGCTCTTTTACGTTTGCAACGCCTTCGGCCAAACCGTCCCACTGAACTTGACCCGCAAACTGGACCCGATAACCGGATACATCAAAAAGAGAAATAGGACCAACGCCGCTGTCACCAGCGAGCAGTCGAGTCCATAAGGTTTCAACCGGCCGGGCAAGAGAAGTAACTACACCGAGGCCAGTAAGCACAATCCGTCGCTTCATGTCGTCCTTGATCAACCCCAAGCCAAACCTGTGATGTTTCCAAAAACCGTATCAGCCTTGATTGTTTTCAATGAACTCAACCGCCTGACCGACAGTCTGAATTTTTTCAGCGGCATCGTCAGGAATATTAATTTCAAACTCTTCCTCGAGTTCCATGACGAGCTCAACAGTATCAAGAGAGTCAGCACCGAGATCATTGATAAACGATGTCTCGGGAGTGATCTGTTCCTTGCTTACGCCTAACTGAGAAGCAACGATATCGATCACTCGATCCTGGACTGATGCCACGTTTGATCCTCCAAATATTTTGAATCGCGATCGGAATCGCGTGAAAGGAATGAAATGTATTGTGTAAGTCTGTTAGCAATTACACCACAAACTCGTTTGAATAGCTCGAAACAATCTATTCTGTAAACGCAAGATATACCGGCTGAAGCCACACCCTGTCCAGTTCGTACTCAAAAAAACGGCAATGAGGGCTTCTCAACCGATCAAACCGCCATCCACAACAAGAGTCTGAGCCGTAATATACCCAGCAGACGGAGAAGCGAGAAACGCAACAGCTTCAGCGATTTCTCCCGCCAAACCCAGCCGTTTAGCTGGGACTCGTTTCTTCACCACGTCGAGAAGGGCAGGCCCTAGGGCATCAGTCATGTCGCTGGCAATGAAACCAGGAGCAACAGCATTTACAGTTACCTTTCGGCCGGCCAACTCTTTCGCCACCGTCTGGGTAAGCCCAATAAGGCCCGCCTTCGAGGCTGAATAGTTGGCTTGCCCAGGGTTTCCGATCATTCCTGAAACGCTTGAGATGTTCACAATCCTTCCGTACCGTTGCTGCATCATTGGACGACTCACCGCACGCATGAACAAAAATGGTGCGCGGAGATTCGTTGACAAGACCTCATCCCATTCATCGTTGCTCATCCGAGGCAGGAGTGTATCCCGCGTGACACCCGCGTTGTTGACGAGAATATCGAGGCGTCCATGCTTTTCAACAATTGTCTCAACTACCTTTTCAATTGCATCGGGCTGCGAGACATCACAGGGCATTGCGTCAGCTTTGCCTCCTGCAGAGGAGATTGCCTCAACAACTGAAGCTAGCTTTTCCTGGTTACGTGCCAAGACGCATACAGTCGCTCCGTTTGCTGCGAGAGTCTCTGCAATAGCCCGACCTATACCTTGACTTGCGCCAGTCACAAGAGCCACTTGGTCAGACAAGTCGACCTTCAATGGCTTTGCCTGTTTCGTTTCGGCCATACGATTACCCCATTCCACTAATTAGAGTCTGTTTTTCAATGTCGCAACGTTCCCACAATCACTGCCTGTAGGACGGTTTCCTAAATACACTTAACTATCAATCACTCCCTTACAGGGTATTTTCCTGTTGATCCTCTTGAGGAGGCCTCGTAGGACTCGACCCGGGCCAACCTCCCACACGTTCTCTGCTCCCGTCGATAGCAAAAACTCCATTGAGGCGTGCCATTCAACGACACCACAGACTTGGCGAGCAAGAAGACCACGAATTTCATTAGGGTCAGTATGCGGTCTCGCATCAACATTACTAATTACCGGAATTCTTGGGACACGGAGATCTGTTTCTTCGAGAACCGCAGCAAGTTTATCCTTGGCTGGTTCCATAAGTTTGGTGTGGAACGCACCAGCAACCTCAAGCGGGACACATTTCATGGCACCTGCCTTTGTTGCCTCCTCAGCTACTCTCTCGCAGGCAGCACGGCCTCCTGAAACCACAATATTCCCAGGACAAAGAACGTTTGCGATGGAGAGAACATCGTTACCACGCGATGCGTCACACACCTCTTCAACTCGGTCTCGCTCGAGCCCCAGAATGGCGACCATGCCTCCGGGCTCAGCGTCTGCACAAGCCTGCATCGCACGACCACGAACGTCGACAATGCGGACAGCTGACTGCACATCCAACGCACCGGCGTGGACAAGGGCAGAATATTCCCCAAGTGAAAGACCAGCCGTAAAGGACTCATCGCCACCACATACAAAAGGTGAACCGTCCTGCAAACGGAGGACTTCCAGCATTGCGAGACTCGTAACGAGGAGTGCAGGCTGACTAACCGCAGTGGTGTTGAGTTGCTCAGCCGGTCCGTTCGTACACAGTTCAAGCAGGTCGTAGCCAAGAACTTCTGAGGCCTGCTGAAATAGAGTCATGGCAGGGGGGCAATCGAAGCACCAGGCCCCAGCCATGCCGACGTGTTGTGCGCCTTGGCCCGGAAAGAGCAGCGCGAACGATTCGTCCGCCAAGAGACTAGTCCTCGGTTTTTACTACTTGTTTACCCATGTAATACCCGCAGTGACTACACACGCGATGCGTTGGTACAGCCTTTCCGCAAGTCGGACAAAACGACAGTTGCCGGGGTGTAAGGAAATCATGCGCCCGTCGGGAGCCGGTTCTACGATTGGAGTGCCTGCGTTTTGGGACAGCCATAATTACTTCTTACCTATGAAATGAGCCGCATATTTGGCTTATTGAAACCCTAAAATCTACGTCCCAGCCGTATGTCCGTCAAGAACCGTTCTTTCGGACGAGGGTGCACGATACGTTCAGAACAATTTCCGCTGGGGACCGGGGCGTGGGGCGGCACCGAGATGAGCCTCGCCTCGCTCCGTAAGACGACGACCTCGTGGCGTACGAATAATGAGTTCGTATCGTAAAAGAAAGGGCTCGACGTCGTCTTCAAGCGTGTCGACAGCGGTGCTCATCGTATGCGCGATAGCCTCAATCCCAGCCGGACCACCTCCAAACACGCGCTGGAGCGTCTCGAGGTATCGCCGATCAAAGCCATCCAGCCCAAGTTCATCAATGCCTTGCATTTCAAGCGCTGTCCTCGCTATTTCGAGATCAACGACCCGGTTAGCTCGACTTGTTGAGTAATCCCGCACCCAGCGAAGTCGATTATTCGCCAGCCGAGGCGTGCCCCGACTTCTCCCTGCAATTTCTGTTGCTGTCTCATCGTCCATTGGCATTTCAAGTTTTCCTGCAGACCGAAAAACTATTTTTGCAAGTTCGGCAACGCTGTAGTAATCCAGATGCTCGCGAACAACAAAACGATCTCGAAGAGGCGCTGAAATCAGTCCAGCTCGAGTGGTCGCACCTACAAGTGTAAATGGCTGAAGGGGCATATTAATCGTTCGTGCACTCATTCCGTCACCAAGAGTGATATCAATACGAAAATCTTCCATCGCTGGATAAAGGAATTCTTCGACTGCAATGGGAAGGCGATGAATTTCAT
Organism: Pirellulales bacterium; assembly: GCA_039831725.1. Classification (GTDB taxonomy): domain Bacteria; phylum Planctomycetota; class Planctomycetia; order Pirellulales; family UBA1268; genus UBA1268. The sequence goes on along the minus strand of JBDOMQ010000121.1, from coordinate 1,989 downwards.
CGATAAATAAGACCGAACTTTCCCCAGCGTTTGTTAGATAAGGCAGCAGGTCTTTCGGGGCAGCGAGCGCCGCGCCACTAGCAATTTGCAGGGTCGTTCCAAGTTCCCTCGGTATACATGTTGCAAATGTCGTCTTACCGAGGCCTGGTGGACCATCGAGTAAAATATGGCCGAGAGGCTCTGATCTCTTACGAGCCGCATCAATTGCAATGGCGAGCCGCTCATGAACGTCTCGCTGGCCAATCATTTCTTCGAGGCGTTGTGGACGTAGGACACGGTCCTCTGGCTGCGAATCATCCATCGACTCTATCGATGGTTCTCGAAATTCACTCACAAAAGCCTCCTCAGACTGAATCACCTTCCCACCGCGGGCCAGGGCGTTCCTCCATACTTACTTCTTTGCGTGCGTCTGCTTGTAGATCAACTCAAGAGCAGCCTGAACGTCCTTTATTTTACGACCATTATCCCGAAGTCCATCAACCAACCTGCGGGCATCTCCCTCCGAATGGCCCAAACTTCGCAGAACATCAGCCGTCTCAGAGAGCACATCACTTCCTGCTAGTACACCAGGCGGAGCGTCTTTCGCCACAAGCAGTGCAAACTTTGGCATTTTTCGACGAAGCTTTGCAATGATTCGTTCGGCTGTCGCCGCACCAACACCCGGTAATTTCGACAACACAGCTGCGTTCTGCTCTTCGATCGCCGTCGCCACTTCGCCAACAGGACGCACCATGGCTCGCAATGCTTTCCGGACACCGACCCCATCGACTTCACAAAACAGCTCAAAGAATTCGCGTTCGACCTCCGAAAGGAACCCGACTATGCGTGGCACAAGATTGCCACGTGTTGGGTTCCCTTCCAAGTACTCAAGAGTATAGAGAGATATCTGACTCCCAAGTTTCGCCTGTAGTTGGCTTCTCACCATATCGGGAACCAGCACTTCATGCACAATACTGCCAACTGCCAGTTCGATAGCTGTTGGCTCAACACGCTCAAGGCTTCCCGTGATTTTACGAATCATTTTTCTCTATCCAAAGCGACAACACGTTTCAAGAACACCCATTCATTTAAGCATCTCAAAACAACACGTTTACGTGTTGTCTTGAAACTGCGACTGCACTCCAGGCAAGGCACGAAGTCGCAGGTAAAAGTCCGCAAGTGCGATTGCCAGTGCGTCTGCAGCATCGGCTGGTTCTGGCTGAGCTTTCAATCGCAACTCACGCTGAACTGCCAACTGCATCTGCTCCTTCCCGGCATGCCCGCTTCCTGTCAGCATGCTTTTTACTCGATTCGGCAGATAATGGTGCAGTTCAATTTTCTTTTGAGCAGCAGCCAGGCAGATCACACCACGCGCATGCCCCATCAGAATCGCCGTTTTTGGGAAACGCACATGAACAAAGAGCTGCTCAATCGCCATCGACTGTGGCCCAAAGGTCTCGAGTATTTCACAGACACCGGAGTGGATCACATGCAGTCGTTCTTCAATATCATCCTTACTCTTAGGCCGAATCGTACCAGCTTCGACAAGACGCACCTGTTGATCGGGAAGGACTTCAATAACGCCATACCCGGTGATGTTCAGCCCCGGGTCAAACCCAACGATCCGAGTGGGACGAGCGTTATCTCCTGCCGGTGACGGAGAACCACCTTCAGCGAGATCTTTCACAGTAGCGCTTTGGCTCTTCTTCATTCCAGAAGACTAGCAGACTGCCGGAATGGAACGCCAGCCTCGTCGCGCCTTGTTTTGCCAATAGAAAACGAACACTCCACATCCTTTTTGTATGATTTCTTCAGGATTAGGTAGTATTTTGATGGCATCTTCCATCTCAAAGAATGTGCTGACTCGATACCACACGTCAAGAACTGAAGAAGGATCCAGAAGCAAATGAGTGACTCCACGGTCAAAGGAACTATTCACCTCATCGAAGAAACCAAAACATACGGACAGAAAGGTTTCCGAAAGCGACTTGTCGTTCTTGAACAAGTGAA
>JBDOMQ010000362.1:0-1988 GCA_039831725.1 Pirellulales bacterium | reverse complement strand
GATGGTGTTTCAGAAAAGGTTCAAACCGAAGCGAGCCACGATTTCACCGGGTGGACAACGCTTCAGAATCTTTCATCTGACACAGGATATGTCGTTCAGGTATTCATTGCTGGCAACCCAATAGGCGTTCCTGCAACATTTCGAACACTCCCAGACAGTGAGGCGCTTCGTGACGAAAAGCATAACCCTCATGGGCTCTTTAATTTTTCTTTTACATTTGGTTCTTGTGCAAACCAAAATCCACTACACGGGATTGGCCCAAGTCTGCCAACGTATACAACATTACTTGATCAGCATGCCGATGAAGTCAATTTTCAGATTATGAACGGAGACTGGTTGTACGAAGAACTTCGTACAACACCAGTGACCGCATGGGCTGAGAAGCAGGGAGTTGATGTTGATCAATTGCCCGAAGTTGTTCGTGATATGCCAACGATTGTTGGTGTGTGGGAAAACTACAAGCTCTATCTTGACCGAGGAACAAATCTATCGAGATGGCATCGAACGGTACCAGGGGTTTTTACATTTGATGATCATGAACTCGTTAATGATATCTGGGGAGCGGGAAGCACGGGTCGCCGGAATCGTCGTGCGGTCTTTCGTGATATAGGAACAAGGGCATGGCTTGATTACCTTGGCTGGGCAAATCCTGCAGCGTTCCCACATTCGGTTCATCATGGTCAGGCGACGCTGACAGCGGACAGCGATGTCCTTATTGATCCAGAAGCAGATTTTACATCGCTTCCTCTTGATGAAATGTTGAATCTCCATGTGCATTGGGGAACACCAGAGGCGGGTGTCAATGATCTTCGCTTTGACGACGATTCATTAGGCGATCCGAATTCACGGGTGTATGAGATTCGTGAGGTGCTCGACAAACATCGAGTCCGAATTTTTCCTGCACCGGTTGCAGATGGAAATGTTCATTACTCAATTGGTCGCCGCAGTTATGGAAGTTTCCGTGTCGCCAACTGTGAGTTTTTTCTGCTTGATACTCGTGGTGCCAGGCAAATGCACGATACAAGCCGTCCGCATCAGCCAAACCTCACCATGCTCGGAATGGACCAGCGAAAGTGGCTCATGGAGAGCATGGATAAGAGTGACGCCGACTTTTTCTTTGTGGTGTCGTCAGTCCCGTTTATGATTCCTCACAGAGGTGCTGGTGGTTTTGAGGCCGCATCAAATAAAGAAGAGGCCTGGACCGCTTTTCTTGATGAGCGTAAAAAGTTGATAGCTTTCTGGGACACGCTCAAACGACCTGTTTTCGTTATGACGGGTGATCTTCATAACAGTTTTGCCATACAGATTACGGATCGTGTCTGGGAATTCTGTTCCGGACCGCATAACTCAGTGAATCACGTTCCGAGTCTTGATGAAGATAATCGGCCAGCGACTGGTATCTATAACTCTGGCGGCCAACCATGTGACATTCGCTGGAGTACCTATGTGCTCGAAGATCTGCCACGGTTACAGCGTCTCTACCCGCACTATCTCGTTGTCCAGGTCAACAACGTGTTCAATATGCCTCAGCAATTAGGTGGTAAACGACTGGTAGCCTATCCACACCCTCAAGTGATTTTTCAGTATCACGAAGGACGGACGGGCAAAATGGTTTACGCAGAATCAGTTGTGTTGCCACGATAGAGAGATTGAGGAGTGCGTTCGCTCACATCTGTTTTCTTCGTGAGATCAGACGTTCTACTTTTTCTTCTTGAACAGTGGACCATTCGCTTTGCCGCGTGAGAGAGTGTACGCCAGAAGATCGAGAACCTCTTCTTCATTTAATTGATCAAGAAGTCCAGCTGGCATAAGGGACTGATTGGCTGCGAACATTTCTTCAATGTCAGCCCTCTCTATTACGGCAAACTTGGTGGCATCTTCAGGATCAGTGACAACAGTCACATCGTTTTCACTCTCACTGATAATGCGGCCTGTATGCACTTTGCCCTGTACTGTCTGAATGACATGGGCCTGGTATTGATCACTCA
>JBDOMQ010000213.1:0-9508 GCA_039831725.1 Pirellulales bacterium | reverse complement strand
CCGTTGGCGAGAGACAAACCAACTTGACTGTCAGAGGCAAGCCTGATGAAACCAAGACAGCCCCATCATCGAACAACTCGTTCCCAGCAGGAGCAGCAGCGGGACTCACCGGGAGCCACCGCTGCTCTCCATACTGACAAAAGCATTAGCGGTTTACAGGCTGCTGGCCCGGAGCACTTGCCACAGAACCTGCCTCCAACATTCGCAAGATATCGGGAGTGATATCGATTGTCTTATCGTAGTAGACGAGCGGCTTGGTGATCCCGCGAAGCACCTGCTCCCGATTCGCCGAATCCACGGCGTCACCATCGAAACGGTGCACAACTGCAATTCCATGCTCCTGAGAAAATTTCGTGACTGCCTGCTGAATTTCACCAAACACCTCGTGGTAAACCGCCGCCTCACGATCCATGAAGTCTTTCTTCTGAAGCTGACCATTCACATTGAATTCGCCCTGGGCCTTAGCGACCTCTGCTTCGAGTTTTTTATATTCGGGTGTACCTGGGTTAAAACCCTTCAACTGCTCAACGAGCCCATTAATACGGTCCCGTTCAGCTTTAAGACCATTTTCAGCCGCCATAACCTCATCCCGCATCTTATCCATCAAGGACTTGAAGCGAGTGTGATTTTTAAAAATATAGCCAACATCAATAACGGCTTGATGAGTAGCCGGAGGACGACTTGCGCCTTGGGCCTGAACAGTGTGTACGGGAAGACTCATAATCATGCCGACGAACAGACCGATTAAGCTTCCATGAATAGCCATTTGTCGCTTCACGAGATGCACTCCTTGCGTAATTGTCACGAGAAAACCGCCTTAACCTGACGCCTTTCCGGCACGTTCGCGAGAACAAGTAACGTCGAACGATGGCGGGATAGTGGCAGGCATGGCAATGTGGCTCAAGATCAATTCGACGCCTAAAAAAAGGCATCAGCGAGGGTCACCGAGCGTAACTCGGAGCCTTACCTCTTTATCATTTCGGAGAACAACCACCGGAACCGTCTCGCCTGCCTTGTGTTTACGAAGAGCGCTATCAAAATCTTCCAGCCCCGTAATCGCACTTTCGCCTAATCGCACAATAATGTCACCACCTTCAAGACCCGCTTCGGCAGCAGGAGACTTTTTCGAGACCCCTGTAATGGCATAGCCGCCACCGGGCTTTGCAAAATCGGGAATACTGCCAAAGTAAGGCCGGTCGCCACCGCCTCCCATGAAAGGCTTGCTCGCAACTTCAAGGTACGCCGGAGGTTCGATTGCCGTCGCCAACTCTCGGACAATGTTGGTAATTAAATGACTAATTCTTGCCATCCCGGCGTAATTGACTTTATCAGCCGTGTCAGTTGGACGGTGGTAGTCGGTGTGAGAACCGGTAAAAACATGCAGCACTGGAATCTTACGAGCGTAAAAACTTGAGTGATCACTTGGGCCAAAACCGCCAGGCTCTTTGGCGACACCGAAACCTGCTTGAGACGTGAACCTATCCACAAGCTCGTCAAAACCTGTACCTGTGCCCGTTCCATGAACAATCACCTTGTCATCAACAAGCCGACCAACCATGTCGAGATTGACCATCGCCGTAGTTCGCTCAAGTGGCAGCAGAGGGTTGGCAGCGTAATACCCACTCCCGAGCAGGCCTCGTTCTTCACCAGCAAATGCAATAAATACAATTGTTCGCGGGAAAGGCCCCTCCGCCTGCAGCTGTCTCGCCACCTCTAAAAGGGTTGCCGTACCGCTTGCGTTATCATCAGCCCCGTGATGTATAGCCCGGGTACCAGGTGCGAGTGAACTACTATCTCCATATCCCAAATGATCATAATGGGCTCCGAGAACAACTACATCTTGTTCACCACTTTCACCACCCGCGAAACCAACACCCGGAATCATACCGACAATATTTTCAGCATCTGTCTGCTGCCGCTGAATTGTTACCTCTCCTCTCAGCCGCCATCTCTTAAGCGACTGACTCTGCGGCTTAAGCGTGCGATCAATCTCAGCCTCAAGGGTCGCCACCGAAGAACCAGTGGCCTGCTTAATCACATCCGCAATAACACTTCGAGATACCTGAAGCACGGGCATCGAACGGCCATTCTCACCACCTCCAGCACGACGGAAGTCCATTAGGGCATCCGGCTGAGTGGCAGACGCATCATTGCAAAATACAACTGCGCCTGCCTCATGCTCTGATGCATTTGAAATTTTTCGCACTAATGCGGCGTGCTGCGTAGCTTGATTCCCATCAAAAACACTGTGGGGATTTTCCTTCTGCGGCTCCTGCCGAAGAACGAGCACTGCTTTCGACGCGACACGTTTACCAAGCGGTTCGTAATCGTCATACTCGAGTTTTGGTGCTGTTATTCCATAACCTGCAAACACCAACGGCAAATCAAATGCTCCACTCCCACCAGCAGCAAGCGGTGTAAATGTTTCTCCCAACTTTAATGGTAAAGAAACTTCTTGGGACCCATCCGGTGCCACCTTCACAAATTCGGCATGGTTTGCTTGCTTCTTTGGCAGAGTTGCCTCGAGGGTCATTGTAAATGACTGCTCCCGAAGTCCGTTGATTGATTCAAGCCCTATCGCATCAAACTGCCGACTGATCCAGGCCGATGCAGCACGTATACCTTTTGTGCCAGGGCCACGTCCCTCTCGCTCTGGTGCAGCAAGCCAGACTACGTCTTCCCGCAGCCGCTTTTGCAGGGCCTCGTCGGACTGATTCTGTGGAGATTCTGCACACACGAAGCCCACTGGCAGCAAACAGACGGCAATCGCATACCTACACAGACGAGCACCATTGTGCTCACAAAATCTAAACATTTCCCCTCGATGATTCATTGCGAAACGAGACGAACCGATTACATCAGGGGAATCAGCCGGTTCAGAGTGAATTGGGAACAACTCGCGGTAATGCTTGGTCTTTTTTTTTCGGAATAAACAACATATACCCCTCATCAGCACCAGTGGCAGGCTCATCGCGATTCTCCATTGTGGCAGTAATTCAGGCAGTCCCTAAACACACGTGAGCATTTTAGCAGTGCAGAAAGATAGCGTTGAGTCTTTTTTAGCGAAGTCTTTGTCCGTACTGAGCCTAATATTTAATCGTATGGTAAACTGCAGTTTGAGAGGGCTTTGAACATAGGACAATCTGGGAGACAACTTGTGCCCTCGCTGTACGTCATTCAAGGCAGTGGCCAAGGGAGCCATTTCGACCTTGCTGAATTGATTTCCAGTAGCGGCGAGCCGGGTATCGGAATCGGACGCGAAAAAGGTAATGAAATTACCGTCGAGGATCATGAAGCCTCTCGCAGGCATGCAGAAATCCGAAAACATGACGACACGTATTTCCTGGCCGACCTCGACAGCTCAAATGGAACATTCCTGAACAACTGCCGAATCTCTGAGGCAGAACTCAAATCTGGAGACCGCATCCAGATTGGGCGCACTCTTTTCTTATATTCCCAGGGTGAGCGTGGACATCTTCCACCTGCCAACGTTGAGATTATTGGCACAGAATCTGGTGATGACGGATCGCGAATTATTGCTGCGGTTCCTGACAAATTGGGGCCACATCTTCCGCCGCTCCCTCAAGATGATACGCAAAACCACTGGCTCGTTCAGGCCCAAAACAACCTTGATGTAATGTATCGCACTGCACTGGCGGTGAGCCACACTCTCGATATTGATGACCTCCTCGACAGAATTCTTCAGCTTATTTTTGATTGGGTAGAGGCCGACCGAGGTTGCATTATGTTGCGAGAAGAAGAAACCGGCCAACTCATCACCAAAGCTCGTCGCGATCGCGAGGCTGGTACAAAATCATCGATGACTATTAGTCGAACAATTCTTGACTACGTCCTCGAACGTCACGAAGGCGTCCTCACAAGTAACGCTCAGGGAGACGATCGCTTTCGCTCCGGACAAAGCGTCTTGCGAACTGGAGTTCACGAAGCCATCTGCGTTCCCATGCAAGGTCGGTATGGCCAAATCGGTGTTCTTTATGTTGATACAGTTACACCACTGGGTGAGGCGATGACATCGGGCGGTCAGCGTTTTAGTGATGAACACCTGAAACTCATGGTTGCTATCGGTCATCAGGCAGCGCTTGCCGTCGAAGATACGACATACTATTCGGCAATGGTTCAGTCGGAACGATTAGCCGCTGTTGGGCAGACGATTGCAACACTTTCTCATCACATTAAGAATATTCTCCAAGGGATTCACGGCGGAAGTTATCTCGTGGAGATGGGTCTAGATAAAAATGACCTCGGTGTAACTGATAAAGGCTGGAGTATTGTTCGCCGAAATCAGCATAAGATCTCCTCTCTTGTTATGGACATGCTTTCATTCAGCAAGGATCGAAAACCTGAGCCGAGTCCTTCAGACATTCCTGCACTGCTTGCTGAAATTATCGAAACAGTCAAGCAGCGGGCAGAAGACGCTGGCATCTCTATCCACAGTACAGCACCTGACAACTTCCCAGTTATTCTTTGTGACGCCGAAGCCCTCTCACGAGCTATCCTGAATGTCGTCACCAATGCCATTGACGCTGTTGAAGAACAGTCTGACGGAACGGTCGACGTCACAACTGAAATTGATGAAGAACGTGAGGTCGTCCAAATTCGCATCACTGACAACGGTCCAGGCATACCGGCGGAAACTTTGCCCAACATATTTAATCTCTTCGTATCAACAAAAGGTGCAAAAGGAACAGGACTCGGACTCACCGTAAGCCAAAAGATTCTCCGAGAACACGGGGGCAGTATTTCTGTTGAAAGTACTGCCTCTCATGGAACGTGCTTCACACTGTCTTTCCCGCTCCTCTTTGGTGATCAAACTGCTACGGGCAGTCGGGGCACGGTCTCAGACGTACCGTTGCCTTCTGATTTCAACGCTTCGATAACACCCTGAATGAGTCTGAGAATATCGGAACTCAAGATACTGACGCGTACTTCTGGAGCCCGTCCAGCACACCTTGAATATCAGATGGAAGTGGCGAAGAAAAAGTCATTCGCTCCCCAGTTACAGGATGATTCAGTGTGATTGACGTAGCATGGAGTGCTTGGCGACTGAGGACTGCAGGACTGTTCTTTGGCCCACCAAAAAATTTTGGTTCGATCGAAGAACGTCCGCTATAGAGCGCGTCGGCGAGTACAGGGCACCCAATGGCGGCGAGGTGCACACGAATCTGATGTGTTCGGCCGGTCTTTGGAAGAACCTTAACAAATGCAGCACCCTTGAATCGCTCGAGAACCTCAAATCGTGTCACTGCATCTCGACTCGTTGAATGATTACTCCGAACGGCCATTTTTTCCCTCTGATACGGATGCACCCCGATAGACAAGCGGATTTCATCCTGATCAAACTCTGGCTGACCCTGCGTAATAGCAAGATAGGTCTTTTGCACTGTCCTCTTTTCAAACTGTTTTGCAAGCATTTGATGTGAGGCATCATTTCGCGCAACAACAATGACACCACTCGTATCTCGGTCAAGACGATGGACAATTCCAGGACGCGTTGGGCCTCCAGCCTGCGAAAGGCCTTCCCGATCTACGACTTCCGAAGCACAACGTTCAAGATGCCATTTCAAGCCGCCAGCGAGCGTTCCTTTCCAGTTTCCCTTGGCTGGATGGACCACCATGCCTGGTGGTTTATCGACAACAGCCATCACCTCATCAACAAACAGAAAATCAAGCGGCATCTCCTCAGCTTCAGGGCCACTGCGGGGAGGTTCTGGGACAGTAAAACAAACAATCGACCCTTCTTTTAGCTTCAGGGATGCTTTGGCTATCACACCATCGACACGCACTGCACCGCGTTCGATTGCACGTGAGAGGTACGACCGGCTGTACGCACGAAATCGCTGACTAAGCACCTGATCGAGCCGAACACCGGCCACTGCATTATCGGCAGAAAAAGATACTTCATCACCCGGATTGAGCATCGAGTCTGTCAGGTCGGTATCCAGTGGTCACTCCTCTGAGACACTTTCAGGGGTGGATGAGGACTCTACTTCTTTTTCCTTCGTCGATTTTTTATCAGTGTTCTCTTTATTGCTCGCTGCTTCGACCGGCTGCTGTCCCGCATTACTCGATACGTCTTCTTTCGAAGCACTCGCTTCTTCGGTCACCACATTCGCTCGTCGTTGTTCGGCAAACCAGTTGTAAAATGCTTTTGTTTTATCTTGGGCAAGATCATCGGCATGCTCTGTAGCTAGATTTGCCATCGGGCTTGAAGGGTATTCATTTGCGACAGCCTCATAACCACGACGAGCCTGATCGAGCTCTCCGAGGCTTTCTCGGGCTTTTGCCAAGCCCATCGTTGCTCTCTCCGCAACCATATCGGGCGGTCGCTGTGACAAAACATCGGCATATGCTGAAGCTGCTGCCTGAAGGCGTTCTCGAGCGACGTCATTTGCAGGATCCATCTTTGCGAAAAGTAGATCTGTGGCCTCAGATAAATTTCTATCTGCCAAAATAAGTTCCGCCCACTGTGCTGCGGGGGTGCCAGGATAACGGAGAATCACCTCCCGGAACCCTTCCGGATCACCGGTAACCAGTGAGGCCAGACATGCATCCCAACTTTCAGAGCGAGTCGCCTCCCATCGCGATGAAATGAAAAGACTTATCAATACGAGGACGAGGACCCCAATCGCGACAGACAGAATCGGCGTTACGTAAGGACGCAGGCGTTCAGAAAGCTGCTCAACACTATCGGCAAGGTCATTTTCCTGCAATTCGTGCCGACGTTCCGACTTCATTTCATACTCCATTCATGTAGTCTTGACTGCATCTACCGTCGCTCGGTATTCACGCAAACCAATTATTTACCGCCAAATAGACGCTTCTTGAGCCGCAACGTCAAGGTGACACACGCAGTGTGGTAAAGTCCTGCCATGCCGACAACCTTGCCCACAAAACAAACACACGTGAATCGCCGACCAGACCCTCACCGAGGCCTTAATCCTGCTCAAATAGAGGCTGTTCGGGCCCCTGTTGGGCCTCTCCTTGTCCTCGCTGGCGCAGGAACAGGCAAAACACGTGTCGTCATCGCCCGAATACTTCACCTCGTTCAACAGGGCACGGCTCCTGAGCGAATCCTTGCTGTGACCTTTACAAATAAAGCAGCCCGCGAGATGGTACTTCGTATTGGTGGAAAATTTAAGAAAAAGCGAGCATCACAGGCATCCTCACAGGACGATGTTCCTATTCAGAAACCTGAGATTTCGACAATACACTCACTCTGTGTCCGCATCCTGCGTCGGCACGCAGAACATGCCGGCTACCCAGCACGGTTTGTCATTGTTGATCGGAGTGAACAGGAAACCACTGCCCGACGTGTACTCAAAGAACTGAAAGTAGCCGACGCTACATTGCGACCGGCAGACCTTCTTGCGCGAATCAGTCACTGGAAAAGCCGAGGTGTTCGAGCCAATGAGGTTTTCGACACGCTTTCTACTGATGCGGATGATTCGTGGGATCTTGCGGCTGCAGGGTATCAACGATATCAACGGCTCATGCACGGTGTTGGTGCCGTTGACTTTGATGACTTGCTTCTCGTTGTTGACCAACTTTTTGACCAACATGAAACAATTCGTCAACAGGAAGCACAACGCTTCGAACATGTTCTGGTCGATGAGTATCAAGATACGAGTGGCATTCAGGAACGCATTCTTTCCGCCCTCGCACGTGACCACAGAAGCCTCTGCGTTGTTGGTGATGACGACCAATCAATCTACGCTTGGCGGGGGGCACAGATCTCTCATATTCTTGATTTCCCAACTCGATGGCCAGGGGCCACGGTCGTACGGCTTGAGGAAAACTATCGATCAACGCCCGAGATTATTGAGGCTGCTAACAAGCTCATCGAGCGTAATTCGCGTCGCCATGAAAAAACGCTTGTATCCAAAGCGCCATCAGGACTTAAGCCAAGCATCTTGCAAGCTCAAGACGAAGTTGATGAAGCCCGTCGAGTCACTGCAGACGTGGAAGGATTATTAAGAGAACGGTACGCACCACACAACGAAATGGCTATTTTAGTTCGAACTGGTGAACAGACTCGCGTTTTTGAGACTGAATTACGCCACCGCAATATTCCCTATGAACTTATTGGTAGCCGTTCTTTTTTCGATCGACGCGAGGTCAAGGATGTACTTTCCTTCCTCCGCCTTCTTGTTGATCAAACCGACGACCTGGCACTTTCAAGAATCGCCAACGTACCACCACGTGGCCTTTCATATAACGCAGTAGAAAAGGCTCGCAAAAAAGCTACTGAGTCAGGAGAAAGCCTCTGGTCAACACTTCTTGATCTCAGCAAAACCGGACAGTTGTCATCCGCAGCATCGGCAGGTGTCGATAAACTTAAGCAACTCATAGACTTGGGTCCTGCACACGCCCAGAGTGGGATAACTGCTGCGGATGCACTTCAAAACGTTCTGAATCAAGCAAAATACCAGCAGTACCTTGAGAAAGAGTTTGAAGACCAGAGGGAGCAGGAAGCACGTTGGCAGTCGGTAGAGGAAATCGTCAATGGTCTCGCTCGACATGAAAAAACTCACCGAGACGCTGACCCGGCAACAGTTGTTCAACGATACCTCGACGACCTCATTCTCGAGGTTCAGGAGGCCGAACGTTTTGAGAACGACAAGCCAAAAGGAAATACGCTTAAGCTTATGACACTGCATGCCGCAAAAGGGCTTGAGTTTGACTGCGTCTGGATGGTTGGTCTGGAAGAGAATCTTCTGCCGCATATCCGAGCAGTCAATGAGGGCCTGTCCGCAATCGACGAAGAACGACGACTTTGTTACGTGGGAGTTACTCGCGCTCGAAAGCGGCTCGTTCTTTCGCTCGCTCTGACACGAATGAAGTGGGGGAAAGCCAAGCCCTGCAAACCAAGCCGCTTCCTCTACGAACTCACTGGTCAATCGGAAAAATTCACCGAGGGGCCCGCGAAGGCACGAGAGAAGGTTGGGGCAAAACCTCGAACGCGTCGGACACCACGTTGAAGGGAGACAACAAAGGCCCACGCGACGGTCACGCTCCCCTACAGCAAAGGCATGGACAAAAAATCTTGCCTACGCTCGAAAAACATCTGGCAACATCCCAACCAGGTTCCAAATCCCACTCTTCCCTGCTGCAATAGCCGAATACATCTCTGCAACTCCTTCAGCAAGCCGCCCTCCCTTGCTATGCCAAGGAAACCACGGTGGCATTGGCCACACCCGCAGCGGTGCTCGAAGAATCGTGTTATGGACCAAAGGTAAAAAGTATGGATTGTGAACATATCCCAAACCACTCTCAGGGGCCTCAATAGTACCTCCCGGAAAACCACCCCAGGGAACATTCGCTACAGCGTAGGCAAGCGCTGACCATGCGTTGACGGCAACAACTCCGTACCGCATATGATCTATCAAGAGTTCGACACGGGACTCATCATGTGTCGCCATTCCATCAGGGCGTGTCACGCTTGCCGCGAGGTTTCCCGGCAGATCATTCACAACCCGAGAAACCGCCG
>JBDOMQ010000192.1:0-9622 GCA_039831725.1 Pirellulales bacterium | reverse complement strand
CAACTCACGCTGCACCGCCAACTGCATCTGTTCCTTTCCTGCATGACCACTTCCTGTCAGCATGCTTTTTACTCGATTCGGCAGATAATGGTGCAGTTCAATTCTTTTTTGCGCAGCAGCCAGGCAGATCACACCACGAGCATGACCCATTAGAATCGCCGTTTTTGGGAATCTGACATGGACAAAGAGCTGTTCGATCGCCATCGATTGTGGCTCAAAGGTTTCGAGTATTTCACAGACACCGGAGTGGATTACATGCAGTCGTTCTTCAATATCATCCTTACTCTTGGGCCGAATCGTACCAGCTTCGACAAGACGCACCTGTTGATCCGGAAGAACTTCAATAACACCATACCCGGTGATATTCAGCCCGGGGTCAAACCCAACGATCCGAGTCGGACGCGCATTACTTCCTGCAGTTGACGGAGAATCACCTTCGGCGAGATCTTTTACTGTAGCGATTTGACTCTTCTTCATTCCAGAAGACTAGCAGACTGCCGGAATGAAACGCCAGTCTCGTCGCGCCTTGTTTTGCCAATATAAGACGAACACCCCCGGCTTTTCTGTATGATTTTTTCATAATCAGGTAGTATTTTGATTGCATCTTCCATCTCAAAAGAATGTGCTGACTCGACACCACGCGTTAAGAAACTGAAGAAGGATCCAGAAGCAAATGAGTGACGCCACAGTCAAAGGAACTATTCACCTCATCGAAGAAACCAAAACATACGGACAGAAAGGTTTCCGAAAGCGACTTGTCGTTCTTGAACAAGTGAAAGGCGGCGGATTCACAAACTATGTTCCCGTCGAGTTTCTGAAAGATGCCTGCGATTCTGTTGATGATTTGCATCTTGGTGATGAAATTGAAGTCTCGTACCGTCTCAGTGGTCGACGCTGGCAACGGGACGAATCGAGCGAACCAAAGTATTTTCTTTCTGCTGAGGCGATGTCATTTCGCGTTCTCAACGGAGGCGGTTCTGGTCAATCTGGCGCAGGGCCTGACATCGACTCTGTCTTGGCAGAAGCGGCCGATGATGATGTGCCGTTCTAAGCCGCCAGCAAACAACGCCACAACCGAGGAACATGGCACGACTTACGCCGTTTCCTTATGACCAACCAGCGGGTTAGCTGAAGGCATTCTCGGGTGCATCAGTCCTCGCCACAGAGGTGGGACCAACGCAACCCAAAAGCAACCGTAGTAGCCGGACGGTAGTTCAGGCGCATCCTCATACGGCTGCAGTTTCCAGAAAGGTTTTCCAGCCTCAAGGTGATGAGCTGGGTGACGAGTCAACTCCAGCAAGGTCCATCGTGACCAACGGTTTTCAGACTGCCACGAATGCGCAGCAGTCTGACGACTCCCACGATCTCGTTGTAAACCGTAGTGACGCAGATAGTTGATGTATTCAAGCAGGAACACAGCGGACGCCGCCTGAATCAGAAACGCGAGAGCTGGAATTGGGCCAAGGAACACGGCAATGCTGACCACAAGCAACACCTCACATGCAGCACCACGGGCAACTGGGTTGGTGATTGGAGAGTGACCACGTGCAGCATAAAGTCGCCATGCGTCAAGAAACTGTCCCGGCACCGTCCGTGCAACAAACCACCAGACTGACTCTCCGTAACGCGCTGTCGCTGGATCCGCCGTCGTAGCCACATGTTTATGGTGGGTTCGATTGTGTTCCGTTGTAAAATGAAGATAAAGCACCGAAACGAGATTCAGTTGCGAAATCCACCACGAGAATGATTTCTTTCGTCGATGTCCGAGTTCGTGAGCGACGATCAGCCCAGACGCTCCTGAATTAATTCCTGTACTTACTGCAGCAACAACGACGGTCCACACCGGCGACTCACTCGTCGCAAGAAAAAGAAGAGTTCCTACTGCAAGTAATTGGAGTAGGGCATGGGCAAACAACATGACTTCAAATGGCTGTCCGGAATCTTGTGCAGGCCGCTTTCGGTGATCAGACTTCCCCAACACGACATCAAGCACTGGCCCGATGCCAAGCATGTACACCACTCCGGCTGCAGTGAACCAACCACCCAGAAGATTTCCAGCGATCACCACAAAAGGATTGATCAGCCCGAGTAGGTGCCATTCCCATGCCTCGGGCCGCGATACTGTTTCCTGCGTAGTCACTGCGTACGGAGTCATAATTTCCCGAAGTCTCGTAAAGATGCCTCTTGTGGGAGTCTGCTCTCGCTCCCGAAGATCCTAGTCTTTCGGGCGAGAAAAACAGACCTTCATTCTTGACGTGTTTCCGTCTGCTGGCAATTACTACCCTCTTCTACGTAATATCAATGAAGTGGATACCATTTGTTATGAGGAGATGCCGCGAGCACGAAGGCAGTGCTTCATGCTCCGGCCGTGGTCTCTGATTCCATTTATACGCTGCTTTGTTGTTTCTACGTAGTGCGATACCCGACATGCGACTAGCCTCTCATCTCTTGTTCGTGCTCTGCTTCCTCTGCGTTGCAAGCACCTCAACGCGCGCGAGCGACCAACCGTTCTCGGTAGACGATCTTGCGTTTTTCGAGAAGAAGGTGCGTCCGTTACTAGCCGAACATTGTTATCAATGTCATAGCGTTGACGCGAAACGCATTGAAGCAAATCTTTTGCTTGACAGCCGGGCATCTCACCTACAGGGCGGTGATTCAGGAGCAGCTATTGCTCCGGGTGACGCAAGCAGCAGCCTGCTCATCGAAGCAGTCCATTACGACTCATATGAAATGCCACCCAAAGGAAAACTGAACGACGAGGCCATTGCGACACTCACCCGCTGGGTCGATATGGGTGCTCCCTGGCCAAACGAACCAGCTCCTACCAAGGAGTCTGTGCAGGAATTCGATCTGGAAAACAGAAAAGCCAATTTCTGGGTATGGCAGCCGGTACAGAATCCTGAACTGCCACCAATTCACAATGCAGACTGGGTTAATAATGACATCGACTCTTTTATACTTTCACAACTTGAACAGGCTCACATCAAGCCATCTCGAGATGCGGAACAGACAGCGATTCTTCGGCGGCTGTATTTTGATTTGATTGGCCTGCCTCCAACGGCAGAGGAAGTCAAAGCATTTATCCAAAACAAAAACCCACGAGCGACCGAACACGTTGTCAATCAGCTCCTTGAATCTCCGCACTTCGGTGAGCGATGGGGAAGGCACTGGCTGGACATTGTCCGTTACGCAGAATCTCGAGGGCATGAATTCGACAATGACACGCCCAATGCATTTCAATACCGCGACTATGTCATCCGAGCACTCAATGCTGACGTTCCCTACGATCAATTCGTCCGAGAACACATAGCTGGTGATCTCCTCGAAAACCCCAGACTTAACCCAAAAAAACACTTCAATGAATCCGTCCTTGGGACAGGATTCTGGTTTTTAGGCGAGTGGGTTCATTCGCCGGTCGATATTCGAAAAGATGAGGCAGATCGTTTTGACAACATGATCGATGTGTTCTCAAAAACGTTCCTTGGTGTCACCGTCGCCTGCGCGCGTTGTCATGACCATAAATACGATGCCATATCGACGGCTGATTACTACTCGCTCAGCGGATTTCTGCAAAGTAGTGATTACAGACAGGTTCGCTTTGAATCCATAGAACAGAACCGGAAAACTGCGATCGAACTGGCAGGCGTCAATACCAAGCACCAACGCCAAATTCGTAAACTACTTGAGAGCCGACACATTCAGGCCCCGGGCGGCATTCGGGCCCCGGATAGTGCACCAAAACTGACTGACGACTCAATACCGGAAGACTCCATACTGTTTGATTACTCCAATCGTTCCAACGACGACTTTCTTCAGGATGGATTTATCTTTGGATTGTCTCCGAGAAGAGCAGGGGAGCCATACCTCGACGGCAGCACTGGCCACCTGAAAATCAGTACGTTTGATGCCGCAGTGAATGATCCGCTCTGGAACGGCCTCGAATCGATAACAGAAGGGTCTACCCAAAACCAAAGCGTACTCACAAAAATCCCAAAGAGCGGCAGAACGCTGCGCTCACCAACCTTTGAATTAAACGATGGTGAGGTTCATTGCCTGGTTGATGGTACGGGGCATATTGTTGCCTGCGTCGACTCACATCGCCTGGTTGCCGGGCCACTCCATCAAAAGACGGTTGTTCGTTTCAAGGAGGGTCAACGCTGGGTGCGGCTGAACCTCGACCGATACGTCGGTCATCGCGTCCACCTGGAATTCATACCTGAGCCAAATAAGCAGATAGCTGTTCGCCTTGCTGTCCAGGGGCTCTCCAAGAATGAATTAGCCACATTCGAAGAACGAATAAATGAGAGCAACCAAAAATACGAAGAGTATGCAAAGACAGCTGAAGCCGTACTGAACAGTAACGCCGAAACTGAAACCGAACGTTCGGCTCATGCAATCGTTTCTTCATGGAAAAGGGAACGGGAACAACTCTCCTCTCAGATCATCCGCACATCACGTCTTGCCCTCTCGATGATGGACGGAACAGGCGAAGACGACCGTATACTGATTCGTGGTAACTCAGCAAAACCGGGACAGATTGAGCCCCGGCACTTCCTCACTGCAATATCGGGTGACAGACCACTTGCGATCAGAAAAGGGAGTGGCCGACTTCAACTGGCAGCCCTGGTAAACGATCCAACCAATCCACTGACTTCGCGGGTCATCGTCAATCGCATCTGGCACCATCTCATGGGGCGTGGCATTGTGCCAACCACTGACGACTTTGGCTTTCTCGGGCAACGACCAACGCACCCTCATCTCCTTGACCATCTAGCAACCAGATTCCTGCAAGAAGGCCGTAGCATCAAAAGCATGATTAAGTACATCGTCCTCTCACGGACTTACCAGATGTCGAGCCATGCCAACCAGAAGGCACAAGAACTTGACCCGAGTAACTTGCTGTGGCACCACTGCCCCCCGAGACGTCTGCAGGGTGAAGCAATCAGAGACTCTCTCCTCACACTTTCCGGCCGCCTCGATACAACCGCGTTCGGTCCTTCGGTTCCAATCCATCTGACATCATTTATGAACGGCAGGGGGCGGCCCAAAAAAAGTGGCTCCCTTGATGGTGATGGTCGTCGCTCTATTTATATTTCCGTGCGGCGTAATTTCCTCTCGCCTTTCATGCTGGCGTTCGATACGCCAACTCCATTCAGCTCCATGGGCCGCCGCAATGTCTCGAACGTTCCGGCACAGCCCCTGATTCTTTTGAATGACCCCCTGGTCGTTGAATTAGCAGACGACTGGAGCAAGCAAGCAGTAAAAAACACACCCGGCACTGGCTTTGACGCCGCCTCCAAGCGGATCGAATGGATGTACCTCTCAGCATTCGGCCGCTATCCAACCGACCAAGAAACGGCGACATCCCTTGCGTTCCTGTCTTCAAAGACGTCCAACAACAAGGCATCTGACTTTGATGACACCAGCTGGTCAGAACTAGCGCATGCTCTTGTGAACACGAAGGAGTTCATATTCCTCCGATGATTCACCACGACCCATTTCCGTGCCACCAACACAGGCCCAACCCGATGAGTCGCCGCGGGATGCTTGCACAATGCGCGAATGGGTTTGGTGCAGTAGCACTTGCAGCACTTCATGCTGATCCAGCATTTACCAGTGACGCAACACCGCAAAATACACCAGTGCAGGCTGGCCATGGGCCGCATCATACGGTTCGAGCAAAAAACGTCATCTTTTTATATATGGATGGTGGGCCCTCACAAGTTGACACGTTTGATCCAAAACCACTGCTCGATACATACAACGGCAAAGATCCTGGCGACCTCTTTAAAGTCGAGCCAACTCAGTTCAATAACAACGGAAATCTGCTTGCGAGTCCGTGGAAATTTAAACAGCACGGCAACTCTGGCATTCCCGTGAGTGAACTCTTTCCGAATGTAGCGCAATGCGTTGATGAACTTGCTGTCATTCGATCAATGACGTCCGGGTTTCCAGAGCACACGTTCGCCAACTACTTTCTCCACACCGGAAGTGCACTCCAAGGCCGCCCAAGCATGGGGGCGTGGGTCAACTATGGACTGGGGAGTGAGTGCCAGAACCTGCCGGGCTTTGTTGTGCTCAATGGCGGGCTTATTCCTCCGGGTGGCCTCGATTGCTTTGGCAGTGGTTTTCTTCCAGCCAGTTACCAGGGCTCAGTCTTTAAGCCATCAGGTACAGGCGTTGCCAACATCACGCCTCACAAGACAACGCCGCAAGACCAACGAGCAAAACTCGACTTTATTAATAAATTGGACAGCTTCGCTGAGTCTCAGTTTGGACAGCACGACAGCATTGAATCTGCAATTAAAAATTATGAACTGGCGTATGCCATGCAAATGGCGGTTCCGCAGGTCATGTCAATCAGTGATGAACCTCAGCACATACAAGAACTCTATGGGCTTGAGGCCGAATATGAACCAACTCGCATCTATGCGGCACAATGCCTTATTGCGCGGCGGATGGTAGAGCAGGGGGTTCGCTTCATTGAACTGACCTGTCCAAATGTTGGTCATGACCGTTGGGATCAACACAAAAACCTGAAGAAGGGTCATGAGGATAATGCACGAGCTGTCGATCAGCCAATTGCCGCCTTGTTACAAGACCTTCGCCAACGTGGCATGCTTGATGAAACGCTCGTTGTCTGGGCGGGCGAGTTTGGTCGAACTCCATTTGCCCAAGGAGCCAACGGGCGAGACCATAATCAGTACGGATTTACTGTCTGGATGGCAGGCGGTGGCGTGAAACCAGGAATCATATATGGCGCAACCGATGAGTTCGGGTATCGTGCGATTGAAAATCGTCTCGAAATGCATGACCTGCACGCCACAATGCTTCATCTTTTAGGCGTCGACCACACCCGTAGCACGTTTCGTTTTAGCGGCAGAGACATGCGGTTGACCGATGTCCATGGGCATGTGGTGAAAGAAATAGTCGCGTAGCCACGTGCCACGAACATACTGTTTCTTGGTGTGGACGTCACCGTTGTGTAACCACATAGAGCAATGTGACATCAGAAATGACGCAACGAGATCAGATCCGACGCTGTCAAAAAATGCCTGACCATTGGCCCCGTGGACTCAACACGTCCATGTCTATACGAAAAGAGCGTGCAAACGAGAACAGGTCATGTAGCATTGTTCGGGTGAGATGAATACACAGGCATAACATGAATAGACAAGTACGAACCTGGCCGATCATTCTGTTGTTTCTAAGTGCGTTGGACGCCAGCGCGTTTGCCGAGCAGATTTTGTGGACGCAATATTGTCAGCATCAGGGAACCATGAAGCTCCTCGTGCATCTTGACGCTGATCCCACAGCACAGGCGTTAGGTAACCCGGAACAAGTAAAGCTTTGGCTACGTAAAAAGGCAGACAACGAATGGCACCTCGCTGCTACACAACCTATTGATCAACTCACAGCCACGGCTCTGTTTGTTCAGAAGAAGTGGCCACGGAAGGATCGCGTCCTTTTCAAAGTCACATGCGGGAAATCTTCATCTGAAGGAATTTTTCGCGCAGAACCGAAGCGAAACGCTGTCCTCAAAGTAGCTGGCCTTTCATGTCATAAAGACATCGGGTGGCCATGGAAGGAAGCGATTGCGGAAGTCATTTCTCACGACCCTGATCTCGTCATCTTTACGGGAGATCAAATTTACGAGAATGATTATGGAAGTCCGATGTTCCGCGCAGAGACACTCGCAGACGTTCCAGAAGGTATGAAAAACTACCTCGAGAAGTACCACAGGTTTGGTGAGGCTTTTCGTGAACTGATGCGGAATCGCCCGATAATTATGATCACCGATGATCATGATGTATTTGCCAATGACCTGTGGGGCAACGGAGGCGTACGGATGAAAGGGAGTCGAACAACGGGCGGCTACCCGACTCATCCGGACTGGGTGAATGCTGCAGAATTCACCCAGACGGGACATCTTCCTGATGCGGTGAATCCTGGACCACATGGCGATGGCGTCACTGCATATTATACGGCCCTGGAATATGGTGGAGTACGTTTCGCCATCCTGGAGGATCGTAAGTTTAAGAGTCCGCCATCAGAAGTCATTGACAAAGCAATCGGTGTCGGCGGGGGAACAAAACGTGATTCCAAAATCGAGGTCGTAAGAGATCCTGACTTTGATTGCCGCACCCTTGATCGCGATGATCTTCAACTCTTAGGAAAGGAGCAGGAAGCCTTTCTTGAAAGTTGGGCGGCAGACTTGAAAGCCTCCGCCGACCTTGGAGCGATCGTGTCTTCGAGTCCTTGGGCACATATTGCTATGTATTCTCCCACATCCGCTGATCTTGATTCCAATGCCTGGCCACAATCAGGCAGGAATCGCGCCCTGAAAGCAATTGGAGATGCACCGGTGGTGATGTTCCACGGAGATGTCCATCTTGGAACCCTCGGACGCCATGGAGTCGAGAGATTTAACGACGGACCGATGACCTACTCATTTCCATCGTTCTCTTCCCGAGCCAGTCGTCACTGGCAACCAATTGAAGAGGGCAAGAACCGTGCACCTGCCGCACCTATCAACACGGGTGAGTTCCATGATCGCTTTGGAAACAGAATTACCGTCTACGGAGCAGGCAACGACCTGAACGGTTATGGGATCATCCTGTTCGACCCCGATAAGCGAGAAGTGGAACTTCAGTTTCACCCAATGAACGAGGAACGAAAGCCCATGAAGGCACACGTATATGGCTGGCCGCATACAGTGAAGTTTTGAGTCAAGCGACAAGTAGAAATCGATCCATCGCATTGGCACAACTGCCTTCGATGATTCTTGGCAAATACCACGAATTCACAATATTCAGTCACGAGACTTGAAAAATAAACTATCTTCTGCCCTATCGCGTTCGACGCACATCTGGTTGCCTGATGAAACATCAGGATCAAAGAGATAAAGAAATATTTGTATCGTTATGAAAAGACCATTCGGACTGCTAGCTGTTCTATTGGCCGCCATCGTTGGAAATCATGCAACATTTGCAGCAGACAACGTCACTCCATTAGATATTACATTCAAGAGACAGGCGGTCGGCAGGTTTACATTTGATGAGGGTTCTGCCATCCCTTTATCAGGCTTTACACCGAACCAGGTGGTAAACCTCAAAACTGAGTACCCACAGATTCCGATAACGAGCGAGTCTTGTCGCTACACAATTGACGGTTCACTCCTTCGAGTAACATCAGAAAAAACTGCTGAGTCAGCATTGTGGATGGGAGGATTCAATCCATTTGCCACATTCGACATCTCGTTTGCTGAGAGCCAAAAACAGTCTGGTACGGCGGGTGTGGAGTTCGCCACGCCAGACAATCAAAACCGGGTGTCGGTAGTAGCCTGCTTCGACGCCGGCCAATGCCGTTCTCTGCGATGGAGCGTCCTGGTCAATGGAAAGCAACTGGAAGAAAAAAATACGAATCTCAAGAAACCTGTAAGAGGTCCATTTACGCTACGAGTTCAGCTCCTCGGAACTGGCTTGAACGTTTTCATCGTTCGAAACGGCCGTAACGAAGTTGTGAGTACACATGATTTCTCAAAACTCATCGATTTACGTCAGAAAAAACATATCCGATCATTCGAGTTTCGCTTACTCACCCAACTAAACGCTGGTCAGGA
>JBDOMQ010000256.1:0-2030 GCA_039831725.1 Pirellulales bacterium | reverse complement strand
TACTGAATGGCAAGCCTCACACGCGCCCGTTTCTTTGCTGGAACGAGTTGTGTTCCGGTGGCACGCTTTCCATTGAGATGACATCAGCCCCAACTGTTTGGACCCATGAGCGTCCACCTTCTCTCCGTTGAGTCAAAAAATCGGACGGGTTATCTCAGGCCAAACCTTCAAAGTGCAACGGCGGGCGGCTGCTGAGATTGAGTCTCACTGTCATGTTTTTATCGAGAAAAATCTGATTTAAATGTCTTGTGGAGCACAAGGTTTGCCGAATAGTCTTAGAGATGAAAGAAAGGTGCTCTATGAATAAGCGATCACAGTCCAAGCGGTCATATGCTCGTACATTTGGGTTTCTTCTTAGCTCGTTGCTTTCTTTGCTGTTCGTGACAGCAACAGAATGCTTTGCAACGGATCAACATCTTGCAGATACGCAACTCTCGCTAGAAGACGTTCAACAAATTGTTGAACGTGCAAAGCAGGGTGAAGAGGCCGTCGATCTCAATGCTTTAGAAAAATTAGATGCAGCTACTGCACGTGTTGTCGCTGTCAGTCGTGGCAAGTTATTTTTAAATGGACTGCAGAACATGACCCCGGAAGTGGCAGAGATTCTGGCCAATCACCGTGGCTGGTTGCACCTCGAGGGTCTACGGTCGATCAGTCCAGCTGTAGCAAGAGCACTTTCGAAACATCAGGGGTGGCTTTTCCTGAATGGTGTTCGAGCATTAGATAGAGATGTCGCAAGTGCATTGTTGCCATATCAGGGCCAATTGTATCTTGACGGTGTCGAAACTATCACAGAAGATGTTGCCGAAATTATTGCGAGTCGCCGTAATGGTGTCGAACTTTACGGTGTCCAGAATATCGATTATCACTCTGTGGCAATGCTGAGAAAAAACTCTGAAATTGTTCTTCCTGCAAAATTTAATCGTGCAGCGTGGTGGCCTTTTTAAAATAAAAAGTCGGTGGGGATTTTACTCCCCACCGACCCATTTCCTAAGACTTGGAACTCAAGTTTTTTGCTTGTGATGGTTATGGCGTTTGGACAACTTCGCCACCAGCACGGGTGCCAAGAGCTCGGTAGGTATTTCCATCAATCGTCGATGTAAAGGACCGGGTTGCTCCGTCCAGCATCAAACCGTTGGTAATGCCACCGGTGTGATAGCTTCTTGAAGTTACGACAGCGACTGCAGCATTCAGGCTGGCCGCTCCCTTGCCCTCTCGCTGCGAAGTAAAGTCACCATCATCATGTCCGCTATTTTTGGTGATAGTGTTTGGTGGGAAAGTTGTGGTTAGGCCATCTTGATGGGTGCGTCCATCACACCACTCAGTGTTCCCGCTATCATTTTTTTGACTACCACCAAGACTACTCAGGTCGGTAGCAGTTAGAGCTGGAACCGCACTTAACCCACCACCATCACGCATATATGGAAAGAATGCCTTCTTCTCTCCGGCGGCGATGGTGTTTGACATGCCGTCTCGCATGTCTCGAGGTCTGGATTTTTGGTTCACACCAAATGGCCCATTGCAGCCACTAGCACCAGGAGGCAGAATCTGGCCTGTGCCATGATTCCATCCTATGTTGGTTGGATAGTAATCAGTGCCCCGTGGCCTGTCGTTGATTTCGCTTGGGCAGATCAAGGTGTTGATTCGATAATTGCACAGCTTCTTGCCGTTAACCGTTTGATCTTTGTAGCTCGTCGATGCTGCAATCGCAGTACGCACCGAATCGCCAAGAGCAGCCTGCTCGATAAAAGGGAGTAGCTGGGCGGAAACACCCCAGTCACTTGTAGTATCACCGCTACTATTCTGCTCGAATGCAGGCGGGTAATGCCGCAAGGCATTTTCAAAACTGTGTAGTGCCAGACCCATTTGCTTGAAATTATTGCTGCAGGAGATGCGTCGTGCAGCTTCTCGTGCTTGCTGAACAGCTGGCAAAAGGAGTCCGACAAGAACTCCGATGATCGCGATAACGACCAGTAGTTCAATGAGAGTGAAGCCAGCCGGTTTCACAGGAAGGGAAAATCTTTTCGTTC
>JBDOMQ010000380.1:0-2039 GCA_039831725.1 Pirellulales bacterium | reverse complement strand
GTTTCCCCTCTTCCCAAGGTCACAATACGATGTGTCGAAAACTTGTTCTTGTCTTAGGTGATCAACTCGATCAATCAAGTTCCGCGTTTGACGGCATAGACAAGGATCAAGACGTCATTTGGATGGCGGAAGTGGCTGAAGAATCGACACATGTCTGGACTCACAAGGCACGGATTGTTCTTTTTCTCTCCGCAATGAGGCATTTTCGTGAGCAGTTGTTACAGGACGGGTTCACGGTTGATTACCATGAGATTGGTGAAAAAAAGAAGGCTCGAGAACCGATGTCACTTGCGATGGCACTTCAAGCAAGCCTGAGTCGACTCGAAAAAAAAGGACAGCGACCAGATTGCTTAATCTGTGTCGAGCCTGGTGAGTGGCGAGTTCGAGCTGCACTCAAAGAGGCTGCAAAAAGTGCCGGCATCCCACTTGAAGTTCGTCCCGATCGCCACTTCTTTACAACAGTTGATGATTTTTCTGAACATGCGGCAGGACGAAAACAGCTACGACTCGAATTTTTCTACCGTCCACTTCGTGAACGATTAAATATTTTAATGGATGATGGTGAACCAGCAGGCGGACAGTGGAATTATGATGCAGACAATCGTGGAAGTTTTGGTAAATCTGGACCGGAGAAGCTCAGACCACCGAAACGATTCAAGCCAGATGCATTAACGCATACTGTTATTGATCTTGTATCAAAGCGATTTCAGAAACATCCTGGTTCACTTGAACAATTTGATTGGCCTGTCACAAAGAAAGATGCACGTGCAGCACTTCGAGACTTTATTACCTATCGCTTGTCCAATTTCGGAGTCTATCAAGATGCAATATGGATGGGTGAACCATGGCTCTATCACTCACGTCTTTCAGTGGCTCTTAACCTGAAATTACTAGACCCACGTGATGTTATTTCTGCAGCTGAAAATGCATATCGAGAAGGATCTGCTCCTTTAGCAGCCACCGAGGGATTCATCCGACAGAT
Organism: Pirellulales bacterium; assembly: GCA_039831725.1. GTDB lineage: Bacteria > Planctomycetota > Planctomycetia > Pirellulales > UBA1268 > UBA1268. The sequence continues at coordinate 1,057 of JBDOMQ010000380.1, read as the reverse complement.
TCTAGGATGGCGAGAATATGTTCGTGGGATCTATTGGCGATTCATGCCCGAATATGCACAACGAAATGCACTCGAAGCAGATCAGTCACTACCCAACTTTTATTGGACTGGTGACACTGAGATGAATTGTTTGAAGGATGCACTTGGGCAAACGCTTGAATACGGATACGCACATCACATTCAACGTCTTATGGTCACCGGTCTGTTTGCAATGATGTATGGGGTCAAGCCAGAAGATATTCATAAATGGTATCTTGCAGTTTATGTTGATGCGGTCGAGTGGGTGGAGCTACCAAATACGATCGGCATGAGTCAATTTGCCGATGGTGGTGTTATGGCATCAAAGCCTTACTGTGCTACAGGGGCGTACATAGATCGGATGAGTAATGCATGCAAGACATGTCGGTATAAACCAAAGGTCGCCCATGGCCCTGACGCCTGCCCCTTCACGACACTCTACTGGGACTTTCTTGCACGCCACGAGAAACTTTTGAAAAAGAATCCTCGAATGACAATGCAGTTACGAAATCTTAGCCGCAAGGACTCAAGTGAACTCAAAACAATTCGACGACAGGCCGAAAAATTGAGAATGTCTTGAGAAGGCCCATCCTGCTGGATCTATAAGCCAGTCTTATTTCATTCTGTGACTTCCCAAGCCATCTGCCTGTCTACTGAAAAGGCTTGGAGATGCTGACGAAGATCACGCGTTCTCCCTCGCGTGTAGCGGAACGTCACCACTTTATCATGAACCATACTGACTAATGCATCTTGGCCCGACCCTGCCCACTGGAATAGGAGCACTCTGTGCGTCTCAAAACTCATTTGCTTCTCAATATTTTCTGCTTGTTGCGGGCCCAGCAGTTTCGCAACCTCCTCCTTCGAGTCTGCTCGATATGGGACGCGTACATTGCCGCGAATTTTTATTGCGGATAGATTTTTCACAACGAGTGGCTCGACCAGGTTGTCTCCAGAGGCAAGAGCCAGCGAAGAAATCAGCACAACGAAACCGATCACTCCATTCTGCATTCCCATACCATCATTCTCCAAAGACTCGTTT
>JBDOMQ010000313.1:0-9827 GCA_039831725.1 Pirellulales bacterium | reverse complement strand
AGTTCGAAGCCATGATTTATATCCTCGCATCAATTGCATGAGCTAACCAGAATTCAAAGAAACACCCTTTTTTACAGAACGCAAGAAGTTCTTTCATCCTCCAAACTGCGAATTATACTCGGACTCATATAGCAGCCAATGTTGCATCACATCTTGGATTCTAGTGATATGTTTGAACATCAAAGTTGCCTGCAGCATCTGCTGAAGCTAATTCGTTACACCAAACTGGACTATTATCAGGTCGAGTGCGCGAGGGCATTTCGCTCAACCTGGCAACTTGGTCGTACTCGGCAGGTAGTTGTTAATAACGGGTACTGCATGAACTTAGATTTTTTCGGTCAGCCTACGCAGTTAAAAGATTTCGATGGACAGCAAAGCGGGACTCCAGGTAGTCCACGTTATGACATCACCAGCACGTGTGAAAAATGGACACAGATTTTTGAGCGTTTCCTGTGGGGCCGAAGGAATCTAGAAATCAAACCATACCCTCATAATATTTATGTGGAGAAAGGCTTTTTTGATCATTGTGCACGAAGCCACAAATGGCGACCCAGGGGGAGCCAACTGTGAGCAAAACGGAATGTACGACGGTGCGATCAATATTCGAAAATCTGACGGCATGCTGCCTGTCAGATCCTGAGCGTGTCCGATTTCATTTCCTTGATGAAGCAAAACAAGACGAGTCAATTACGGGCAGAGAAATCTTGTTGCGTTCACTTAAGTTCGCGAATGGCTTGCAGTCGATCAGTCACTACGGAGATCGTATCCTGCTGCCATACCCTCCCGGCCTAGACTTTATCATTGGATTTTTAGGGTGCATTGCTGCAAAACGAGTTCCTGTTCCTGCAAATTACCCCAAGGCTCGTCGACCACTTTCACGATATGAGGGAATCGCAAGAAATTGCCTTGCAAATGTCGCAGTTTCAACTGCAGCAACACTGAAAAACCTTAGCGATACAGACCGTGGGCGTCTCTCATGGTACGGGCGGGAAGAAATTGAGGGAGGCAATGAAGGCCTGCAGACAGAAGTCTGCGATGCAATCACCTTGGGCGAATTCGTACCACAGCAGCTTGAACTTTTTGATTCAGAAGCGAACAGTCATGCAAAAGAAGCTAGGCAAGGCAAGCACTGCGAAGTTGAAAAAACACCGCTTTTCCTCCAGTACACGTCGGGATCAACCAGTCAACCAAAAGGGGTCATGATTACGGCCCCAAATCTCCTTGCGAACCTCAATACAATTTGCCATGGATTCGGTTTGGATAGCATTCCTGCTAGCGAGCGAATTGTCTGCAGCTGGCTTCCCGCGTATCACGACATGGGGCTGGTGGGAGTTATTCTGTCCACCTTAATGCACGACGGTGAGGCTGTACTCATGTCACCGGCGTCTTTTCTCCGACGTCCTGGGCTTTGGCTTGAGTCGATACAGAAAGCGAACGCCAGCATTACCGTTGCACCATGTTTCGGTTACCAATGGGCTTCCAGTCGAATACGCCAAGAGGAAGCCGATAAGTTAGACCTCCGGTGCCTCCGTTTGGCTGCCTGTGGCGCAGAGCCAATCTCCCCGACGGTACTATCGCATTTTGCAGATCATTTCAAGAATGCAGGGTTTCGTGAGGCGGCATTCTATCCTTGCTATGGCCTTGCTGAATCAACCTTAATGGTGAGTGGTGATCACTGTGGTCTGGCAAGCGATTCTGTAGAGACGCGTGCTAATACACTAGCAAAGCATTTCCAGCGGTCTGAGTTACAAAAGAATCTAGCAGTTGAGACGAACGCGGGCACGCATTCTAAGGAGCTCATTCACTGCGGCATGCCAGGAGTGAATACCGAGGTGGCGATAGCATGTACGTCCACGGGCAAAAGACTTGCTGAACATCAAGTCGGAGAAATTGTTGTCCGTTCGGCAAGTAATGCAATCGGTTATTGGGATGACGCAGATAGCACCTCCTCAACCTTTCACTTTTGTTTCCCAAATGAAACTGACAGCTATTTGCGAACAGGTGACTTAGGATTTCTCCTTGATGGACGCCTGTTCGTCACTGGTCGGTGCAAGGAATTGATTATTGTTGCTGGCCAGAACTTCTACCCCCATGATCTTGAAGCAACCATTCGTTCTTCAAATCCATCACTCGCCAATTTGCCGAGTGCGGCATTTGCAGTCTCCGGCGAAACGACTGAACATCTGGTCATTGTGCAGGAAGTTCCTCGTGGGCTGGACGAAGCTGAAAAATCACAGATCATTCGCAGGTCACGAGTAGCGGTTGCATCGACACATGAATTAGCACCGATGGCAATATTGCTTGTCCGTATGGCCTCCATTCCAAGAACAAGCAGTGGCAAAGTTCAGCGTCTGGAAACACGGAACCAGTATCTCGATAACGCTTTAAAAACTGTTGCGTCCTGGGAATACGAGGCTAGTGAGAATATAAATATCTTTCCAAACGTGAGCCATCTGATCCAAGCGGGCAATGCCGCGAGGTTACGTCCAAGGATTGAACATGCTCTCATGAGTTGGGTGGCACTGCAAACGGGTGATGAGGACAACTTTGTCAGAGCAGACCAGTCATTCAGTGAGATGGGCATCGACTCTCTTCAGTCCGTGCAGCTAGCTCAGGACTTTGAACAATGGCTTGGTTGCAGCATATCCCCCGTCGCTGTTTGGTCCTATCCAACCCCACGCAAGATGACAGATTTCCTTCTACGTCAACTGCCTTTAGCGCATGGCATAGCAGAGGCGAGCGGTGCTGGCGGCACACCCGACCAAGCGCTGACGGATGAATTTTCTCTGTTGGATGAAAATGATCTGTCCGGATTGCTTGATGAGCTCAATGATTTGGATGAAGACCATGTCCGCTCTCTTCTTGACAATGATTGATATTGCTGTTTCACCTACCGAATTTGTGCCGCGACACTTGCGTAAGGTGAGCACACGGAGCGAAGTGATTGCCACATGATGTATGAAAACAACTGATTGACACGTCGTGCAGTACTATCAACAGAAACTAAATTTTTAACCGATGAATCCGTCGGCAAATCGTATCCACGACTGCAGCTCGCTGTGTCCGGGCAAAGTAATGCCCTCCTGCGAATGATCGATGCCGATAGCTTTTTCCTAGCTGTTTCCACGGGGCAATGTGCTTCGCACGAACGACCGGGTCTTCACTACCAGCCAGAGTTACAATTTCACAATCAAGAGGTTCATCAGCAGAATACTTATAAGTTTCAAAAAGGGTAATGTCCGCTCGAATGATGGGAAGAAGCAGTGAACGCGCTGCTGGGTCATCAATCACAGACTGTGGGATTGCGGAATACAGCTGGTTGAGACTTTTTATAAAATCATCGTCTTTCTTGAGTTTGTGCAAGCGACCGCGTGACCATCTTCCCTGGGGAGCTCGTGAGGCTCCCGCGAAGAGTAACGGAACCTGGACGTCCAACTTGCGTAGTTCTCTGGCCACCTCAAATGCGAGCAGAGCACCGAGGCTGAATCCTGCCAACACCAAAGGCTGATCAACAAATGATGAACGATAAATTGCACGTGCAAAATCGCTCGCCAGAGGAAGCAACTCAGTTCGAGCTGGTTGCTCAAGGAGGTCTTCACGGCCAGGTAGTTTGGCTGCGAATAAACCTACCTCATCACTGAACCCACGCTTCCATGAAGCGAATGAAGCGACGCCCGATCCACTGTAGGGAAATACGCAGCAGTTGATGGCTTTCGGCTCTTTCAAAACCGCAAACCATTGTTGAGTTTCAGGACTCATTTCAACCTATATATCACTTTTTGACAGGTGAATTCGGGCAATTAATATCTCATTTAGGATAGCCTCGTTCTAGCGTGACGCAACGCAAATCACTCCGCCGTTTAGTATTGAATTCCCACCCTAACTACCGAAGAAAATTCGTGACCAAACCAATTGAAGAACGCCTTGCCGCTCTTAGTCCTGCAAAGTTGGAGTTCTTGCGGCGTCAGATTCGAAAGCAGTCAGCCACCAGTGATCCTATTGCCATCGTAGGCATGGCTTGTAATTTTCCAGGTGCTCCATCACTGAGTGAATACTGGGAAGTGATAAAAGGTGGTCGCAACGAGACTCGTGTCGTTCCTGATGACCGTTGGCCTGTCGATGCACTGTATGATCCCGACCCAGAGCAGCCAGGACGAACCGCAGCCAAGTGGGCTTGCTTGGTGAAAGATGTTGACTATTTTGATCCTATTTTTTTTGGAATCGCTCCACGTGAGGCTACACGTTTAGACCCACAGCAACGCATGTTGCTGACTTGCTCCTATCGAGCGATGGAAAATGCAAACATAGATCCAGCATGCCTGTCTCAAATCCCAACCGGTGTATTTGTTGGTACGGGCCAAACTGACTACTCCCGTGTGATGAGCCAGTTTGACAACTCGATCTATCACCTTGACGCGCACTGTGGTACTGGCGGAGCCTTGTCGATATGTGCAAACCGGCTGTCCTATGTTTTCAATTTCAATGGTCCATCGAAGTCGATTGATACTGCTTGCAGTTCAGCTCTCGTCGCGGTGCATGATGCAATCCAGAGTCTCCGACGTCGCGAGTGTGACGCTGCTCTCGCTGGTGGTGTTAATATCTGCCTTTCTCCGGATACCTTCATCTCATTGTCCAAAGCGCGAATGCTCTCGCCTACAGGTACATGCCGACCCTTTGATGAATCTGCCAATGGGTACGTGCGAGGTGAAGGATGTGGAGTTGTCTTACTAAAACGGCTGTCAGACGCCATCCGTGACAAAGATAAGATACTCGCTGTGATTCGCGGTTCCGCGGTTAATCATGGTGGACGAACTTCTGGGATTTCAGCACCAAATGGTGCTGCGCAGCGAGCAGTGATTGAGGCAGCCCTAAATGATGGGCGTGTATCCCCTCAGGAAGTGCAATATATTGAAGCCCATGGGACCGGAACGCCTTTGGGCGATCCAATTGAGGTTGACGCTTTACGCGAAGTTTTTCCTACTCAATCGCAGTCAGACGAACCCGTTTACCTAACCAGCGTTAAGGCCAACATCGGGCATACTGAAATCGCGGCCGGAATTGCTGGCCTCATCAAAACTGTTTTGATGATGCAGCACGCCACAATCCCGGCGCAGGCATGCCTCAGCGATTTCAATCCACATTTACAATTCGATGGTAGTCGAGTTCGCATTCCTCAAGATGCCAAGCACTGGGATACCAAGGGTCCCCGAGTCGCCGGGGTCAGTTCGTTCGGCTTCGGAGGCACGAATGCTCATGTTGTACTGCAATCATCCACGGAAGGGTTAGAGACTGAAGATAGCAAGAAACAAACACCACTAAAGCTGGGGCAGTTTGCAAATAAGGAGTCTTCTCATCTAGTTGCAGAAGAGTGTTTGAAAAATGGCTCTGACCAATTAGTGGCAACCAATCAGAGCAAAAGAAATCTCTTTCAGTTTGTGCTACCACTCTCAGCCAAATCCAACAAATCGCTTCAGGTTGTCGCCTCTGACCTAAAAACAGCCGTTAGCCAACTTGGTGACGAGCAACTCGCAAACATCATTCACACCCGGGGATCTGGACGACAGCATTTTGAAACCCGTGCTGCAGTGGTAGCAAGTGATGCCTCTGAAATGTCAGAAAGATTGAATAAGCTAGCAAATGGAAAACGCAGTCCTTTCATCCAAACGGGCCAAGCCCCCCCCAACGGAAACCCTGTTGTTGCTGGAATGTTCACGGGACAGGGCAGTCAGTACCTGAATATGGGCATGGACTTATATCACAGTAGTGTTTTTTTCCGGGAGCAAATGAACCAATGCGAAGCAATTGTTCAGCAAATCCGTGGACAATCGCTACTGCAAGTTATCTGTGGTGAGTCAGAACATGGAAGTCTTTCAGAGACGCAATGGACACAGCCTGCACTCTTTTCACTTGAGTATGCGATTGCCAAATGGTGGATGAATCGAGGTGTTAAATTTGACTTTCTGATTGGGCACAGTGTAGGCGAACTTGCCGCAGCGACTGTGGCCAATGTATTTAGTCTTGAAACTGGCTTACGGCTGATTTGCCGCAGGGCAGAACTGATGCAAGCATTGCCAGCAGGTGGAGCGATGGCAGTTCTGTTTACTGACGGAGTGAAGCTCGAGCCTCTTCTTGAGCCCTATGCCGCACAGGTGTCCGTCGCTGCATTTAACGGCAGTGAAAACACTACTGTGTCGGGCACTGAGGCAATGATTAGGCGGATAGTCGAAAATGCAACTCAAAACAACATTCAGTCACAAGCCCTTGATGTTTCACATGCTTTCCATTCGCCTCTCATGGAACCGATGCTCGATGAATTCACTGAATTCGCGAGCCAGTTTGACCACCGAGCACCAGATATTCCGATAGTCTCGAATCTGACCGGGGAAATCGAGACAAGCCGCATTTTTAATGCCAAGTATTGGCGGGATCACGTCCGGCAAAGCGTCCGTTTTTCTGATGGCGTGGATAAACTTGTTGAAGAACAAGTCAACGTGATGATTGAAACGGGGCCCGCAGGTACCTTGATTGGTATGGCCAGACGGTGTCATCCATCTCATGAGGTTGTCGCTATTCCGTCATTGAGAAAAAGTGAACCAGACGATCAACAACTGGCGAAGGCATTGGGAAAAGCTTATGTCTCTGGCCTAAAAATTGACTGGAGTCGTGATTTTGATGTCCCTCCGAAAAAAGTCACATTGCCTGGCTATCCACTAAACGAATCCTCGTACTGGTTTCGTCCTGAACACGCAACTACTGAATTCCGTGACTTCGTATTACGGCTCTCTCATTTAACACCGATGTTGGGGCAACGTCAGCGCGGCCCGAAAACAACGTCCTATGAAAATCGCATCTGCAGCTACCTGCCGAGTCATTTAGGAGATCATCGCGTTCGTACTGACTGTGTCGTCCCAGCAGCCGCTTTTATGGACATGGCTTTAGCGGCTGCCAGCGATATTTTTGAAGGCGCAGAGGTAAGCGTCGAAAGTTTGCAACTTCCCAAGGCTCTTTTTCTTGATACTCGGCAGAAAACACTCATAACGCGGTTGAGTGGAAACTCTGCTTCCCGAAAGAGACTCGAAATCTACAGTCGCCCGGCCGATGCAGACGAGGACGAGGTTTGGGAACTGAATGCGACTGCATCCATCACACGGAATCAGCATGCCAAACAATACGAAAGGATGTCGGGCGATCAGGTCATCAATACAAAAATTCGGCAACTTGACCGTGAAGAGTTTTACCAACTCGTTTCTGAACGTGGATTGAATTATGGACCACGATATCAGGTTATAGAGAAACTCTATCGTAATAGTGACAGCGCTTTTGCAGTCACCTCGTTACCAAAGGAAGTCCTTGAGGAGCAGAAAAAATACATCCTTCATCCAGCCGTGGGAGATGGGTGCCTGCAAGCGATGACGGGCATTGTTCCACTTGAGGAGGATGGCAGTTATTGCCCTGACCTGTATTTGCCCATAGGCATCCGCAGGCTAACTAGATTCGCCCCCATCACTGGAGATGTCTATTTTCTCGCAAGGCGAATCAGCGAAGCCGAAGATGTTGGTCAGGAACAGATTGAAGCTGACATCTTTATTCTCGATACAAGTGGAGACGTTTTGGCTGCGCTTGAGGGCGTCAAAATCCAGAAGGTCAGTAGCGGTCAACGCGAGATATCAAACGCTGCAGAGGACTGGCTTTACCGCGTTTGCTGGAACGACATGAACATGGGTTCTACCGTGTCCGTCGCCGAGGGTGATAACAGCCAGACGTCGCCAAATGGGAATGAAAATGGCCGTGAATGCTGGCTGTTTGTCGGAGACGATTCAGAGTTTTTGCATGAACTGACAAAGCATATTGATGGAAGTGCTGACAAACAGGGCGACAATTCCGAAAGTTCGCAAAAGTCGCTGATCACTCGGCTCCAGCTTTCGGCGGAGAAAAATCGTGGCACCCTAAATCTAGAAAACGGAATTGTTGATCCAGCAGACGCAGCGACATTACGAACATGGTTAGAGGATTGGCACGCGAGGCACTCGCAAGGAACAAAACGGTTCCAGATTGTTATCACTCATTCGTTGTCTGATGGCGAAATACTCGATTCAAAGAGCTTGCAGGCAGCGAACAGAAAACTGGGTGAGACGTTTCGCCTGCTTGCTGAATTGATGTGGGTGGATTTCCGTGGCGCAAGCCAAATATGGGTTTTATCGGCGGGTGGCAGGCAGGTATTAGACATCGACACTATTGATCCACTGGCATCTTCCGTCTACGGAATGGCTCAGGTTGCATCACAAGAGATGCGGTTGCAAAACGTTCGAACCGTTGACTTAGCATCAAATGTGTCAGCCGCACAGTCTGCGAAGGAATTCTTTGGGTGCCTGAATCAGGTCGGAAGTGAGCCTGCTATTGCTCTAAGAAACGGCCGGGCCTTCGTGCCTCGGCTGACGCATACACCAGACGTCTTGTCCAATGAATTCTTTTCAGAAACCGTCCCTTCGGATTCACCCTACCAATTGCGTTTGGGAATAGATGACACGATTGACGGCCTGCGTTATCAAAAACTCATTCGTCAGGCACCCGAGTCAGGGCAGATCGAAATCCAAGTCCATGCAGCAGGGCTAAACTTCAGCGATGTTCTCAAAGCCCTTGGCTTATATCCTGGCATTGTCGACGATATTGTTCCTCTTGGACTTGAGTGCAGTGGTGTTATCTCTGCGGTAGGGCCCGGCGTTACTCAATGGGCGGTTGGTGATGAAGTGATGGCGGTTGTGCCTTATGGCTTTGCATCTCACTGCATTACCAATGAGAATGCAGCTATCCGAAAGCCTCGAGACCTTGATCATGAGGACGCGGCGGCAATTCCACTGGCTTTTCTTACCGCCGAGTACTGTCTACGCAAGGTGGCTCGGCTTGAAGCAGGTGAACGCGTGCTGATTCATGCGGGTGCCGGGGGAGTTGGGCTGGCAGCCATTCAGATTGCCAAGGCGATCGGTGCCGAAATTTTCGCTACCGCCGGGAGTGATGAAAAACGAGAATTCCTGCGTGATATTGGAGTTCACCACGTAATGAATTCCCGGACCCTCGAATTCGCTGATGAGATCGATCGAGTTACCGACGGTCAAGGTGTCGATGTGGTTTTGAATTCACTTCCTGGTGATGCCATTGATGCAAGTCTCAAAGCATTGGCTGCTTATGGTCGATTTGTAGAGATTGGAAAAATAGATATTTATGCTGATCGTCCCATTGGACTGTCGCCGTTCCAAGACAATTTGTCCTACACAGCTGTGGACCTGGATCGTTTATTTCGTCAGCGCCCAGAGGTTGCGGCTCGCTTGATGGCGGATATTGCAGAGCGTTTTGAGGAAGGGATTTACGAGGCCCCAAACATCACATTATTTCCGATTGAGGAAATTGTGGGGGCATTTCGATTCATGTCTCAACGTAAAAACATCGGTAAAATTGTAGTGACAATGACCCCAAAGAGTGTTCCGTTACCAGGGACAATGAAAGATGTAACCGAAACGGATGAAGTGGATAACGAATTGGTTATCGATCCTAATGGTAGCTACCTGATTACAGGTGGACTTGGGGCTCTTGGAATCCAAACCGCACGATGGCTTACATCTCAAAATGCCGGTGGCATTGTTTTGCTTTCACGTCGGAAAGTCGAATCTGAAGATCAGGTGCTCAAAGAGTTTGCAGACGTAGGTGGGCGAGTGATTATTGCCTCCGCTGATGTTTGTAATATGGAAAGTTTGAATAGAGCATTAACTGAACTTCCTGATGATTTTCCACCCATCAAAGGAATCTTTCATGCTGCTGGTGTTTTGCGCGAC